>CAZLLC010000096.1:0-6908 GCA_964560245.1 uncultured Oscillospiraceae bacterium
CAAAAAGCTGCGGGGCATGTTCATCACCCACGGCCACGAGGATCACATCGGCTCTATCCCCTACTGTATGCAGCAGGTGAATTGCCCCATCCACGGCACCGCTATGACCAACGGTCTGATCAAACTGAAACTGGAAGAACACCGCCTGACCAATCAGGTCAAGATGATCACCCACAAGCCCGGTGATGTGGTGCGCGCCGGTTGCTTTGCTGTGGAATTTATCCACGTCAACCACTCTATTGCCGACGCAGTGGCCTTCGCCATCCACACACCTATTGGCACAGTGGTGATGACCGGCGACTTTAAGATCGATCCCACTGCCGCTGGCGGTATGACCGACCTGACCCGGTTGGGCGAGCTGGGCAACCAGGGAGTTTTAGCGCTTTTAGCCGATTCTACCAATGTGGAGCGGCAGGGCTATACCCCCAGTGAGAGTGTTGTGGCAGAAAGCCTGGACCGGCAGTTTAAGAACTGCAACGAACGGATCATCGTCACCACCTTCGCGTCCAATATGCACCGTATTCAGGCCATTTTGGCAACTGCCCACCGCTACGGCAGAAAGGTGGCTGTAACAGGCCGCAGTATGGAAAATATGCTGAAGGTGGCACAGGAGCTTGGCTATATCAAAGTACCTGCCGGTACGATCATTGACTTAGGCGCTGTCAAGAGCCTGCCCAAAAACAAGGTGGTCATCGTTTCCACAGGATCTCAGGGCGAAAATATGTCCGCCCTTTACCGGATGGCATTTTCCACCCACAAGCAGATCGATATCGTATCCGGTGACCGGATCATTATTTCCGCATCTGCCATCCCCGGTAATGAAAAAGCCGTTTCCCGTATTATCAACGAGCTGTACCGCAAGGGCGCCGATGTAGTCTATGAAAAGAGCGAAGGTCTTCACGTTTCCGGTCACGCCTGTCAGGAAGAGCTGAAGATCATTCACGCATTGTGCAAGCCCCACTTCTTCATTCCCGTACACGGCGAGCAGCGCCATCTGCAGCTTCACGGCAGATTGGCAACACAGCTGGGTCTTGCTGAGAAAAACGTACGGGTGGCGGAGCTGGGCAACGTGATCGAATTCACCGCAAAAAGCTGCAAGATCACCGGTTCCGTTCAGGCCGGCAAGGTCTTTGTGGACGGCACCGGTGTAGGTGATGTAGGCGCGGTCGTTCTGCGTGACAGAAAGCATCTTGCCCAGGACGGTATGATCGTTGTCTGTGTCAACATCAGTTCCCAGGACGGCGGTGTGATCTCAGGACCGGACATTATTACCCGCGGTTTTATTTATGTAAAAGAATCCGAGGACCTTATGGAGGAACTGCGCAGTGTAGCTATGGAAGCTATTGACCGCTGCAGCCGCAAGCGCATCCGGGATTATTCCTCTATCAAATCCGCCATTAAAAACGATCTGAGCGGCTATTTGTATAAGACCACCAAGCGCAATCCAATGATCCTTCCTGTGATTATGGAAATATGATTTTTAGGGCTGTCGCAAGACAGCCCTAATTCCTTAGGAGAAAGAGAATGCAATACTACTTTGCCCCCTTAGAGGGGATCACAGACAATATATACCGGCGATTACATCACAAGTATTTCCCGGGGGTCGATCGGTACTATACCCCCTTCTTCTCCCCCACTGTACATCGGGCTTTGACAAACCGGGAATCACGGGAGCTTCCAACTGCTGATACGATGGACTTCCCCCTGATCCCACAGCTGCTTACCAAAAACAGCGAGGATTTTGTTTGGATGACATCGGTGTGCAAGCAATTGGGATATACAGAAGTAAACTTAAATTTAGGCTGTCCTTCCGGCACAGTCACCGCAAAAGGAAAGGGCTCCGGACTGCTCCGGGATCTGGAAGCATTGGATAACTTTTTATACGAGATCTTCGCCGGCACTGCCCTGCCCATTTCCGTTAAAACAAGACTGGGTTTTGAAAGCCCGGAGGAGTTTCCTTCCATTTTGGAGATCTACAACCGCTATCCCATTGTGGAGCTTACCGTTCATCCACGGGTGCGAAAAGCATTTTACAGTGGAGCTGTGGATATGCGTTCCTTTTCCTATGCAGTAAAGGAGAGCCGTGCGCCTGTTTGCTATAACGGCAATTTGTGTACAAAAGACCAGATTGCTGATTTTTCTGGAAATTATCCTGAAATTAAGGCTGTAATGCTTGGCAGAGGCTTGGTGGGTGATCCCGGTATGCTGACACCCGGCGGAACGCAAGCCCACAAACTGGAAGGCTTTCTTGAGGAATTGTTTGATCAGTACACCGAAACCTTTGGAAGCGCCCGGAACGCCATGTTCCGGCTAAAAGAAAATTGGCGGTACTTATTCCGGCTGTTCGAGCCTGATGAAAAACTGCAAAAGAAGCTCAGAAAGGTCACGGACGCAGCCGCGTACAAAAGCCTGACAAGCTATATTCTGCACGATCTTCCTCTACGCAGTGAATTAGACCCGGATTGGTAAAAATGACCCTGCCGTTATTGGTCAGGGTCATTAAGTTAAGGCGCACAATCGAAAATGCGATGTCGTTCTGAGCAAGCGTAGCGCGTCGAAGAATCTACGCACAATCAATATTGCACAGCAGTAATTCGGTGCGAAGATCCTTCGACTCCCGTTGGTCGCTCAGGATGACACAGTTTCGGTGCTGTACTCCTTATATAAGTGACATTGCTGCTATTGGGTAGGAGCAATTTTCATTCAATAGGGCAAGCCTGCAAATCCAGATCCTGATACGGATATACTCTCTGCCAGCCGTTTTCGGTTTTCTGCAGGCTGCTGCGATGGCGGCTGAGTAACCGCACAATGTCATAAACATCCACCCAAATTTCAGACAGACATTCTTTTTGACTTTCCTCAAACACGAGCTGCATACCAAAATGCAAATGCACCGCTGTGATATTATTCACATTTTCTTTTGTGGAATACCCTGTTCTGCCCATAAAACCCAGCAGATCCCCTGCCTGCACGATGTCACCCTCCTGCAGACCGTCAGCGAAAGGATGGTCCTTTTGCAAATGGGCATAGTAGTAATACCGTTTTGAATCAAACGACCGGATGCCTATACGCCAGCCGCCGTACTGATTCCAGCCCATCACTTCCACAACGCCGCCTTCCACTGCCACAATGGGTGTGCCCAGGCTGCCCATAATATCATTACCCAAGTGCTTTCTTGCAAAGCCGTAGGAACGGCTGTTTCCAAAGTCCGCGCTGTGACTGTAGCCGTAACCGGCAGCAATGGGCGAAAAAGCTTTCAAGCCATAGGTGCAGATCTGCTGACCGTCTTTCTCGATGCTGTACGAGCCCAGCAAACCACCCAAAACTGCTGTGTAGGCTTGATGATAGTAGTCGTAGTATTTATAAAGATCACCCAAAATTTCCATAACAGACTGATCCTTTTGCAGATCGCCACAGGCTTTTTTTACGGCTGCCAGTCCGCACTTTCCCCCTGTACGGCAAGCAGCCACTGCCAATATATCGATCCAGCTGATATGCTTTTCTTTTTCAAAAGAGGATATATCCTGCTGCATCGCATATTCTAAGGATTCATAGGGTACATCAAAACTGACCCATTTGACGGTTTCCGCCTGAGCGGGAACCGTCAGTAATAGAACTGCTGCAAATAATAAAAAAATTCGCCGCACCACATTCCTCACCTCACAGTTAGAATGCGGCACGGCAAATATTCTATACAGGGTAATTATTTCAAATCCCGGCGAATACCTTCTGCAATGCGATAAATGTCCTCCATTTGTTTTATGGAAGAAATCTGCTCTTTATAATAGTTGCTGTATGCTACGCCCCGCAGATACCAGGCAAAATGCTTTCTGGCCTCTAAGCAGGCAATATGCTCCCCTTTATCCTCATAGGCAAGCTCAAACTGGCGAACAGCCACATCCACCCGCTTTGCAAGAACCGGTCGTCCCAAAAATTCCTGGCCTGCCACAGCCGCGGAAACCTCTGAAAAGATCCACGGGTCACCAAAACTGGCTCTGCCCACCATTACGCCGTCAGCGCCGGTGCGTTTTAAGCACTTTACTGCCGCTTCACCGCTGATCACATCTCCGTTTGCGATAACCGGAACTGTGCATTGGGCTTTTACCTTTGCGATCATATCCCAATCCGCCACGCCGGAATAAAGCATACTCCGTGTTCTTCCGTGGACCGTCAGCATATCCGCGCCCTGATCTTCCATCCGCTTCGTAAAATCCAGCACATTGATATTACCCTTATCCCAACCCAAGCGGCATTTTACAGTGACCGGAACTGAAACAGCATTTTTTACTGTCTTTACGATATCGCCTGCCAGCTCCGGTGTGCGCATCAGACCGCAGCCGTCACCGGAATTGGCGATTTTGGGCATTGGGCAGCCCATATTGATGTCGATAAAATCACATCCGGAGATCTCCAGCGCCAGCTGTGCCGCCTGAGCCATAATATCCGGATCATTACCGAAAATCTGAGCGCCGCAAATGCTTCCTGCATTCTTTTTCAGCAGCGCCGCGCTTTTTTTGTCCTTGTACACAAGGGCACGGGAGGACACCATTTCAGTGACCGTTATATTGGCGCCTGCTTCTGCGCATACAGTGCGGAATGCCCAATCCGTCACACCGGCCATAGGCCCGAGGATCAGTGGATTTTCAATTTCAAAATTGCCCAATTTCAAACCGGTCACCTTCTTTCGGAAGGGATTATAACACGGTTTTCCTTTTTTCGCAAGTCACAGCAGGTATGATAATAGCCAAACAGCACCGGTGGTCAATGCTCCAACGGCGGTGTATACCCATTTATGGGCTGTTTTGTGCTTTTTACTTTTTTCATTGGAAGTACGGATGATCCGGTTTGCCTCTTTCAAAAGCATATCATCAGTCACTTCTTTTCTGCCCATCGCCTCGTCGGACAAAATAAATATCGCCTGCTCAAACAGCTGTTTATCCTGTGGGTTCACCACGATCACCTGTCTGGAAATTCCTTTTACCATTTCATCGCCTCCAATGGAAATTTTACCCTTTAATGGCATCTTCTATCCATAAAATCAGGATGTATCTTGAAATTTACGGTCATTGCGGTTATAATGCAAGCAAAGAAAGGTGGTATTTCTATGGAAGAAATGCAAAACAGTGGGCACCGCCCTGTGAATCCCCGACGCAGAAAGCGCACAAAAATGGAAATATTCAAGGAGTCCTATCTGCCTGTGATCATCGCAGGTGTAGCCCTTCTTTTTATTCTGATCACCATTATCGGCTCTGCCGTCCAGCGCTCTCAGCGCAAAAAAGCAGAAAAGCTGGCCGCCATTGAAGCTGCCCTTGCTGCCCAGGAGGAAGCTGAGCGCTTGGAGGCGGAATTTTCCCGGCTGATGGAGGAAGCCGCAGAGTATGCTGCTGACTACAACTACACTCAGGCAATTGCCGTGCTGGAAAGCTTCACCGGCAACCCTGCAGGATATCCCCAGCTTGGTGAAACCATCCGCCAATATCAAAGCGCCAACGATGCGCTGGTTGCGTGGAGTGATCCGGCGCAAGTACTGAATTTGTCTTTCCAGCTTCTGATCGCCGATCCCATCCGGGCTTTTTCCAACGCCAGCTACGGCACATCCTATAATAAAAACTTTGTGACTACTGACGAATTCCGCATCATTTTGGAGCAGCTTTATAACAACGGCTATATTTTGGTCAGCTTAAGTGATATCGTCGAAGCCGTCACAACAGAGGAAGGTGTATCCTACGCGCCTAAAACCATCTATCTTCCGGAAGGCAAAAAGCCTTTGATACTGACTCAAACCCACGTCAATTACAATATCTTTATGACCGACGGCGATGGGGACAAGCTGCCGGACAAGAACGGCGCAGGCTTTGCAAGCAAGCTGATCGTTGATGCATATGGGCAGCTTACCAATGAATATGTGGACAGAGACGGCAACACTTTGACCGGTGAATACGATCTGATCCCCATTCTCAACAGCTTTATTGCGGAAAACCCGGATTTCTCTTACCGGGATGCAAGAGCCATCATCGCCGTTACCGGCTATGACGGACTGTTCGGCTACCGCACCAATCCCGGCGCAAAGGAATGGCTTGGAACCGATGCCTACAATCAGGAGATCGAAAAAGCAAAAGCCATTGCGCAGGCACTGCGGGATACCGGCTATGAGATCGCCTGCTATACCTACGAAAACAACGCCTACGGCAATATGAGCCTGAGCCAAATTCAGGAGGATCTGTCCAAATGGAACAGCGAAGTGGTTCCCATTCTTGGCAATGTGGATATTCTGGCCTTTGCACAGCTCAGCGATATCGGTGACCACAGCAGCTACGAGGGTGAAAAATTCAACGCCCTGATGGGTGCCGGTTTCCGCTATTACCTGGGCTTCTGTCAGGATGGCGCCCTGTGGGCAGCCGTGGAAAACAGCTATTTCCGGCAGGCCCGTATTCTGGTGACCGGCGCCAATCTGAAGTATAACAGCAGCTGGTTTGAAGGCATCTTAGATCCCGTTCAGATCCTCTCCAGCACCCGCGGCACCATCCCACAGTAAGAAAAGATAAAAAGCCTTCCCTTGAGGGAAGGTGGGAAAAATCTTTGATTTTTGACGGAAGGGTGGAATATCTATGATGCGAAATCTGTCCACCCCTCAGTCAGCGGCGCGTACGCCTTTCGATGGTACGTTAAACAATAACTTAGCGCAGTAAAAAGCCTCCCCTGCAGGGGAGGTGGCCGAGCGAAGCGAGGTCGGAAGGGTGAAAAAGTTGTTTTATGGTAGTTTTCCACCCCTCAGTCATATTGCCTAATGTCGGCAATACGACAGCTCCCCTCAAAGGGGAGCCTTTGGCGCGTACGCCTTTCGATGGTACGATAAACAATAATTTACCGCACTAAAAAGCCTCCCCTGTAGGGGAGGTGGCCGAGCG
>CAZLLC010000097.1:0-6854 GCA_964560245.1 uncultured Oscillospiraceae bacterium
TCAACATACCCCTCCTTTATGAGGTGTTCACGGAGCTGCATCCGGATCCTGCCCAAACGAACGCTTGCCGCGTTCTCTCGCAGACCGAGATCCTTTGCAATCTCCTGCACCGAATCACCAAACCAGTATCTGCGCAGAAACAGTGCCCGGTTGTCGGCATTCACCGTTCCCAAAAAGCGGTTGATGGCATCGCCAAGCTCTCTGGCCTCCACAGTTTCCTCCAGTGCCGGCGTGGGAATGCAGTTTGCCAGCTCATCGATAGAAACATCGTACCTGCTGTCCCGTTTCTCAGCGGTGTTGTATTTGAGCCGATCTAAAGAAATGTTTCTGCCGACAGCATATACATAGCCTGCCAGAGGATCCGGCTTCTTGGGTGGGACTGCATTCCAGACCGCAAGATAGGTATCATTGACAGACTCCTGCGCGTCCTGATACACGCCAAGAATGTTCATAGCTATGGACATAAGCCGCTTTCCAAACTTTTGGGCAAGTGCTTCGATGGCACTTTCCGCCCGCTGCCAAAGAAGCTTTATGATCTTTTGATCCTCCATACAGATCCCTCCTCACTTATGTAATAGAATTTCATGCTGCCTATGTTACATCCATAATATCACATAATTGAGAAATATGTTATACTTATTGTAACGAAACCGGTTTTACGACGTCTAACCTATGAAAGAAGGAGGTGGTGATAATTAATGGATTACGAAAAGCTGTATAACGCCTACTATATGCAGGTCTATTCCTTTGCAACAACCCTCACAAGGAATCCGGAGCAAGCAGAAGAAATTGCGCAAAATACTTTTGTTAAGGCGCTTTCCTCAAAAGCCAAATATGGCGGCAAATCCAGTGAATTGACCTGGCTTTGCTCCATAGCAAAAAACCTATACTACGATGATATCCGCAGAAATCAAAGATTTACTGAGATGGGTGACGTCAGCACCGCTTCTTCCGGTTATGATCTGGAACAGGCTGTGTCTGATGCGGATGCCGCCTTTCGGATCCACTTGGTTCTCCACGACTTAGAAGAGCCGTATAAAGAAGTGTTTCAGCTTCGGGTATTCGGAGAACTGTCCTTTGCGCAAATTGCATCGATTTTCAGGAAAACTGAAAGCTGGGCAAGAGTTACTTATCACCGCGCTCGTCTGAAGATTCAGGAAAGGATGGATTAGGTATGAATAAACAATGTGAGATCGTGCAGGATCTGCTGCCTCTGTATGTAGACAGCGCTTGCAGCAGCTCCAGCGCGGAAATGATCAGGGAACATCTGGAAAGCTGTCCGGAATGCAAAAGGATTTATGAGAACCTGTGTTCAACCACAAGTGAAGAAGCGCTGAAGGCTGAGATGACCGGCGTGGTCGCCAAGCACGAAAGAAAAATCAAAAAGAACAGGCTTTTGACGGTAGTTGTATCTGTTGTCCTTACAATAATTCTTGTTTTCACTGCTATAAGCCTTTTGCCGCCCTCTATTGATTACGGTTCTTCGGAGATCTACTCCAAAAATGATATGAATGCAGCGATTGCACTGATCGAGGAAGAATTTTATTCCTGGGAAGGCTGCAAGCTCTATTCGATCTACTACACCGATGACAGCTTATGTCAAAGAGAGCTGGATTACGTTAACGAACTGGCTGATGACAATGTGATATACAACGAATGCATTGTATTCAGAACACGCTTCCGTTCGCCGGTCGTTAATGCTGGCGCTTGGAACCCCAATTCCGAATACGACTGGAGCTGGTATCTCGCCCGAACCAGCGGTGGAGAATGGGAACTGCTCACCTGGGGCGTGCCGTAAAAAAGAGTAAAAAGCCACTTTGAGGGCTGAATACAAGACCCGGCTATGTGCAGAATACTGCGCACAGCCGGGTCTTATTTTTTAAAAACACGCTCTCAGGCTCTGCCAGGCATCCGGGTAGACGGAGCGGGTGTTAAAATTCCCGAATTCGGATAATGGTTTTTTTAGTCATTATCCTGCAATGCGGCGATGGCAGCCTGGATCTGGGGATCTTCGCCGATCTCCAGCATCTGACCGTAGATCAGGGCGTTGGTTTCCTCGTCCACCTCTACCAGCACATTGGGCACAAGACCGCCCACCTCTGCCAGGCTGACACCCTTGGGTGTAAAGTACTTGCCTACGGACAGATTTACCGCTGAGCCGTCAGACAGCTCCATGGTGGTCTGGAAGTAGCCCTTGCCGGTGGTGGGCGCGCCCACGGTCACCGCATAGTCGTATTCCTCCAAAGCGGCGGCAAAGAACTCCGCAGCAGAATAGCTGTCCCCATTGATCAGCACCGCCATAGGCATTTCCTTGCAGGACGCATCGGAGGTATCCACCGTCACCTTGCCTGTATAGCTTTCGCTGCGGAACAGATCGCCCTCGGGCAGCAGATAATCCAGCAATTTTACCAGCTCATCCTTATAGCCGCCGGGATTAAAGCGCACATCAAAGATCAGCGACTTTGCGCCCTGCTCCTCCAGCTCCTCAATGATGGTCTTTGTTTCCTGATAGCAGCGCTCGTCAAAATTATTGATCTTCACATAACCGATGGTATCCGTCACCATCTGTCCGGAGGCCACCACCACCAGGATCTGCTGCCGTGTCAAAGTAAAGGTCAGTTCTTCCCCGTCCCGGGAGACGGTGATATCCACATCGGTACCGGCTTCGCCCTTGACGATGCTGGTCAGGGTATCCGTATCAATACCCACCGCGGAAACATTATTTGCCGCAATGATCACATCCCCGGGCAGAATACCGCCCTCCTTGGCAGGGCTGTTGGGCTCAACCTGCTGCACCTGGAAACCGCTGCCGTCCTCCAGCTGCAGGATCGTCACGCCGATGCCCACATAGGAATTGGCCTTCTGTTCCTCATAGTACTGAACATCGGAAGCCGGGATATAATAACTCCAGCGGTCGCCGATGGCATTGACCATTGCATCAGCAGCCGCGTCCTCCATCACAGTTTGGTCTGCGTCGCCGATATACATTTCCATAATCAGCTCTTCCAGCTCAGCCAGCTTTCCGTTGTCGATAAACCTGGTACTGCCATCGTCTGAAAAAATCGGCTCAAAAATGATCAGCGTCACCATTGATGCCAGCGCCGCCACCAAAATATAGGATATGAACCGTGCCAAGGCTTTGGCACAGCCGCCTTTTCGTTTTTCCATAAAAAAACTCCCCTTTTAAGAGAAATACGCCCTCTCCGTCAGCCCATTTTGGCTAAAGAAGAGGGGTTATATGGCTCCCCTGAAGGGGAGCTGGTAAATTGCCGATATTAGGCAATTTGCCTGAGGGGTGGACGGAATTATACGTCATATCCGCATTGTCGATAGCTCTGTTAACCCCTCCGTCACGGCTTTGCCGTGCCACCTCCCCTACAGTAACCAATGATTAATTCATTTTTTAAATCTGTAGGGGCCGATGCCCACATCGGCCCTCATAAAAAAGTTACGATATCGCCGAAAGTCCGTATAAAATCGTAGCCTTTTTCGCCGGGTCGATGTGGGCATCGACCCCTACAAAATATTTTTTCGATTTAATCAGCATTTACTACAGGGGAGACTTGACCCTATCCGTCAGTCTGAACGGGCTGACGGATAGGGTATAAAACTTTAACAAACAGTTTTAATCAGTCAATCAAAAAGATTATCCAATCAGTGTGATCAGTGCGCCGGTCACAAGACTCAGCACCATAATAGCTGCCAGAACGCCGCACATAATGGAAATGAACTTCTTATTCACAGTATACCCCTCCCAGGATGATTTAAGTAATATTGATGTAATCCGCAGGATTTACATAAACACCGTTGTAGCTGATGCCGAAATGCAGGTGCGTGCCGGTAGAACCGCCGGTACTGCCCATATAGCCTATGACCTCGCCGGCATCCACATACTGACCCACACTGACGATATAATGGGTCATATGCATATAAATAGAGCCGTAGCCGTCACCGTGGCTCAGCGCCACATAGTAGCCCGCACCGCCCTCCTGAAAGGACGCAACCGTCACATAGCCGGAACGGGTAGCAAGGATGGGCGTTCCGGTAGAGCCCGACAGGTCCACACCGTTGTGCATCTGCCACTTACCGCTGATGGGATGGTAGCGGTAGCCAAAGGGACTGGTGAACGCCGAATAGCTACAGGGCAGCAGCCAGGTAACACCGCTGACCACGTTGCCCACACCGGCAGAGCCGCCGGTGGGCTTGGAGGTAGCAAGCCACTCTCTATACTTGGCTTCTTCATATTCATCTTTTTTCAGAGCGATCTCCGCAGCCAGATCCTCCTGAAGCTGCTCTGATTCCAGCAGCATATCTTCATATTCATCACCCTTGGCCTTCAGCTGGATCAGCAGCTCGTCGGTTTCTGCCCGCTTTGCTTCCAGCTGCAGCTGCGTTGCATCCATAGCATCCCGCTTTTCCTGCAAAAATGCCTGCTCTGCGGCCAGTACCTCCCGGGCTTCGGACACCTCTTTGGCAGCGGCGTCCATCTCCATCAGGCAAAGTCTGTCTGCTTCCGCGATCTCCTGAACGATCTCCAGCTGATCCAGCATTTCTGTGAAGCTGCTGGCTTCAAACAGCACTTCCCAGTAGGAAAGCTCGCCGTTTTCTTCCATTGCCCGGATGCGCTGTTTATTCTTGATCTGCAGTGCTTTCAGGCGATCCTCCGCTTCATCCAGCTCATCCTGTTTGTCCGCGATCAGCAAGCTGTAGGCAGAGATCTGATTGTTCAGGACCTGCATCTGCTGATTCAGCAGAGATATTTCCTGATCCACCAGATCCTTCTGCGCCACCATCTGCTTCAGCTCATTCAAATTGGTGGACATCTGACTGCGGATGCTGTCGATCTCCTCCTGAAGCGCGTCATTCTGATCCTCCAGCTCCTCCAGCTGCTGCTTCAGCGCACTGGACGAAGCCGCCTGAACACGGTGCTGCTGTATATTCCCCACAAGGCTCACCGTCATCAGAATACTGATGACGCAAGCCAAAACGGATATGATCTTCTTTCTTTTCAGCATAACAATTCCTTTTTATACGTTCATAAACTTACGGATGGATGTCCAGCTTCCCACAACGCCCACGAATGCGCCCGCGCTGATAAAGATCAGCACCATACGGGGCAGCAGGACCTCAAAGGGCGCCAGCGCAAAGAATCCAAAGGTATCCACGATCGCGATCTGATTCAGCAGCGCATTGTACATTGCCCACTCCAAAGCAAAGGCAATAGCAGCGCCCAAAATACCCAGGGTGAAGCCCTGCACCACAAAGGGCAGCCGGATAAAGCTGTTGGTAGCGCCGACGATCTTCATAATGCCGATCTGATCCTTACGGTCATACATTGCCAGCTTGACCGTATTGGAAATGATCAAAAGGCTGACGATCAGCAAAACGATAATGATCACCATAGAGACCAGTTCGATCACATTCTGCAGCATCAAAAAGCCTGCAGCCAATTCCTCAGAAGCCTTGACCTTTACCACACCGGGCACGCTGCTCAGCGCTTCTTTTGTCTCCGCCAGCAGACTGGGATCCTTCATAACCACCTTGAAGCGGTGGCGGAAGGTGTCGGCACTGGTGCCTTCAAAGGCGTCGGTCTCCGAGTGATCCTCTATAAAATTCGCCAAGGCCTGCTCACGGGAAACGAATTCCGCTGTGGCAATGTTATCCACCCGGTTGATCTTGGTGCCCACACTGCGGGCCTCCGCATCCGAGAGGGTTTCCTCGATATAGACCATCACTTCGTTGGTTTTATTCAGGTCGTCCACAATAATACTTAAGTTGTGGGTCAAAGCGGAGAAGGTGCCCACGATCAGCAAACACGCCACCGTGACGCACACAGCCGCAAAGGACATAAAGCCGTGGAGGAATATGCCACGGATGCCCTCTTTGCATAAATAGCCCAGATTATTGATCTTCATAGCTGAAATACCCATCCATTCCGTCACTTACGATTAGTCCGTCATCAATGGCGATGACCCGCTTATGGAAGCGCTGCACCAGGTCCTTTGCGTGGGTCACCACAAGCATCGTCGTTCCTAAGTTGTTGATCTCCTGCAGCAGGCTCATAATCTCCAGGGAACGGGCCGGATCCAGGTTACCGGTAGGCTCGTCGGCAATAATGGTAGAAGGATTGTTCACCAGCGCTCTCGCGATCGCCAGCCGCTGCTGCTCACCGCCGGAAAGCTCCTTGGGATGGCGGCGGCTCTTGGTCTCCAGTCCAACCAGCTCCAGCACGTAGGGAACACGGTTTTTGATCTCCTTATTGCCGGCGCCGATCACACGCATAGCAAAAGCCACATTGTCATAAACCGTCATATCCTGGATCAGGCGAAAATCCTGAAACACCACGCCAACCGTACGGCGCATATAGGGCAGCTCTCTTTTGCGGATCCGCTCCAGGGAGTAGCCATTAACGTGCACAGCACCGGAGGTGGGCTTCAGCTCGCCAGTGATCAGCTTGATGATGGTGGATTTTCCGGAACCGGAAGGTCCTACCAGATATGCAAATTCGCCATCCTCGATCTGCATAGACACGCCGCGCAGCGCCTGCGTGCCCACGGTATAAGATTTAACCACATCGGTAAATTCGATCATTACACTCTCTCCATATATGTACCGGAAGATGCAGTCGCTGCGATCCCCGGCATATTTGTGTTTATACTTCCCCACACTATCCCAGTATAGGGTAACAGAATTGTAACATATTCAGAAAGTTATGTCAATCTTTGCCGAATGAAAAAAACTGGAAAACAAAACATTTTACAAATTATACAAAGCTTTTGTAAATCAGAACTTCGTGTATCAAAGGCTCCCCTTTGAGGGGAGCTGGCATATTGCCGATTTTAGGCAATATGACT
>CAZLLC010000098.1:0-6834 GCA_964560245.1 uncultured Oscillospiraceae bacterium
TCACCCTTCCGACCTCGCTGCGCTCGGCCACCTCCCCTACAGGGGAGGCTTTTTAGTGCGCTAAGTAATATGTGATATTACTCCCGGATGTTCGAATAGATCACCTGCGGTGATGTGGTTTTGCGTTGCAAAACCACCGGCGGCACCAAGGCACGAGGTTAAGGACCGCAGCACCGAAAACTGTGTCATCTTGAGCGAGCGGAGCGAGTCGAAAGATCTTCGCACCATCGATACTGCTAAGCAGAATTGTTGATGCGTAGATTCTTCGCTTGCGCTCAGAATGACACTTTTTAGGGGAACTGCCCAGCTTAATGGCATTGGTTTGCTGCCGCCGTATTAAATAAAGACCCTGCTTTTTATTTTCCATAAAAAAGCTGTTAATTTTCAGAAAACAGGGTAGAACTCCGACAAAAAGTGTGCTATAATGCTTTTGTCTATATCTTGGGGTAGAATACCCCTTGGAGGAAAACGCATATGTTGGAAATTTTAGCGCCGGCAGGGTCGATGGAGGCTCTGCGCGCGGCGGTTCAAAACGGCGCCAATGCCGTATATTTAGGCTGCGGAATGTTCAATGCCCGTCAGAGTGCGAAAAACTTTTCCCCTGAGGGTCTGACAGAAGCGGTGAAATACTGTCATATCCGTGGGGTACAGGTGCACCTGACCCTGAACACCCTGGTATCTGACCGGGAGATGCCGGAGCTGACCAAGCTGATCACCCACGCGGCAAAGAGCGGTGTGGATGCTTTTATCGTGCAGGATCTGGGTGTGGTGCGCCAGTGCAAGGTCATTGCACCCCATATCCCCATTCACGGTTCTACCCAAATGAGTGTCCACAGTCTGCCGGGGGTGCGGCTTTGCGCTGCCTGGGGGCTGAAAAGAGTGGTGCTCAGCCGGGAGCTGAGCCGGGAGGAGATCCGCTATATCTGCGCCAATTCCCCTATTGAAATTGAGGTTTTTGCCCACGGCGCCCTGTGTATGGGCTATTCCGGTCAGTGCTATCTGTCCGCAGCCATCGGCGGCCGTTCCGGCAATCGGGGACGGTGCGCCCAGCCCTGCCGTCAAAGCTACGGCTACGGTCGCTGGCAAAATCAAAATCCCCTGAGTCTGAAGGATAATTGCCTGGTCCATTATCTGCAGGAAATGGAAAATATGGGCGTTGCGTCTGTTAAGATCGAAGGACGGATGAAGCGTCCGGAATATGTGGCGGCGGTGACGTCGGTTTACGCCCAGGCGGCGAAAAGCGGCGGCGTGACTCCTGCAATGATGGAGCAGCTGCACACGGCCTTTAACCGTCAGGGCTTCACCGACGGCTATTATAAGGGCGATATCGGTCAGCAGATGTTTGGCGTCCGTCAGGAGGAAAGCGAAAACAAGGCTTGGAACAAAAATATCCGGCAGACCTATGAGGCAACAGAAGCCCCCTTGGTGCCGGTAACGATGGAAATGGAAGTCAACAGTCAGGGCAGCCGCCTTTCTGTGCGGGATCCGGAGGGAAGGGTCTGCAGTGTAAACGGACCTTTACCGGAGCAAGCCCGGTCTATGCCCCTGACAGAGGAAGCCTTGGCAGACCGCCTTTCAAAAACCGGCGGCACACCTTATTACTGCACTCAGGCCCGTGTCCGGGTGGAGCAGGGCGTGACCCTGTCTGCTTCGGTGATCAACGGTCTGCGCCGTGAAGCGCTGAATATGCTCACAGCCCAGCGTGCCCGCCGGGAAACGCCGGCTGTTGGCAGACCTCAGAAAACAGTGAATTTCCCTGGTCAGCGCAAACCGCCGGAGCTGACTGTGCAGGTTACCACCCGGGAGCAGATCACGGTTTCCGTGCTGAAAATGCGCCCGTCGGTGCTGTACGTACCGCTGCATATCCTGACTGAAGATCCGGATCTGTGCCGGGATCTGAGCCGGTATGTGCGTGTCTGCGCTGTGCTGCCCCGCATCGTCCACGATGAACAGATCCCCCGGCTGATCCGGGATATGCAGCAGATCAAGCTGCTGGGCGTAGACGAAGTGCTGGCAGGCAATTTGGGACTGATGATCCCGGCGCAGGAAGCCGGTATGGCTATCCGGGGCGATTTCGGACTGAATTTGTATAATTCCGGCGCGGTAAACGCCCTCCGGGATCTGCACCTGATATCCGCTTGCCTGAGCTTTGAAATGACACTGCCTCAAATTCGGGATGTGAGCAAAGCAGTGCCTTGCGAGATCCTCAGCTATGGCCGTCTGCCCTTGATGGTGACGGAAAACTGCCTGATCCGGGGACGCACCGGAAAATGCACCTGCCATCTGTCAGCAGTGAAGCTGACGGATAAGACCGGCGCGGAATTCCCGGTGATCCGGGATGGTAATTCCTGCCGCAGCGTGCTGCTCAACGGTAAGAAGCTCAGCTGGCTGGATCGGCAGGAGGATCTTGCCCGTCTTGGTCTGTGGGCAAACAGAATGTATTTTACAACGGAAAATGCCCGGGAAGTGGATCAGATCATTGCATCTGTCCAACAGCCCCGAGCCTTCGATCCCGGCGCCTGCACCCGTGGTTTGTATCTGCGGGGCGTGGAATAATATTTTAACGGAGAACAACGATGAACCTGATTTTGGCTTCCCAATCTCCCAGAAGAAAGGAACTGCTGGGTGTTTTGAATATCCCTTTTTCCATCCGTGTGCCCCAGGCAGACGAAACCATGGACGAAAAGGACGATCCTGCCCGGCAGGTGGGACTGGTCAGCCGCCGGAAGGCACTGGCTGCTCAGTGCCGTAAGGACGAGGTGATCGTTGCCGCGGACACCATTGTGGTGTGTGACGGCAAGATCTTAGGAAAGCCCCGGGATGAAGAAGATGCCTGCCGGATGCTGAAAATGCTGTCCGGAAAGGTCCATCAGGTGATGACCGGGCTGACGGTCTTGCATAACGATACGGCGGTCACCTGCACCGAGATTACCGACGTGCATTTCAGGGCATTGTCTGACGGGGAGATCCGCCGGTACGTGGCTTCCAATGAACCGATGGACAAAGCAGGCGCTTACGGGATCCAGGGCGGCGCGTCCGTATTTGTTGAGAAAATCTCCGGCGATTACTTCAATGTGGTAGGCTTGCCGGTGTGCCGCCTGTGGAAGGTATTGGGGGAAGCTGTTCCCCAGCTGATGGAGGATATACGATGAAACACTTTTTCTCTACCCGCATCCGGGTAGTTCTCGTGGGCGCGCTGCTGCTGGCGGTGGTGCTGACCCTTATTGGCAGCCTGACAGGGCTGAGCCTGCCGGATATGGTGGTACAGGGCATCCTGACGCCGATCCGCAGCGGTGTCAGCCAGCTGACGGAGCAGGCAGAAAAGCTCTATAGCTATATGTTCCAATTTGAATCTATCGCGGCAGAAAATGAAGCGCTGAAGCAGCAGCTGGCTGAAATTCAGGACGACGCCCGCAGCGCCAGCGCCATTGCCAAGGAAAACGAGCGGCTTCGGGGGCTTCTGAACCTGCAGGAGCGGGATGAGGACTTTGCCTTTGTAGACGGCTATATCATTGCCTGGAGCTCCAACGAATGGTCCAATACCATCACCATCAACCGGGGCTCTGCCTCCGGTATTGAGGAGAATATGTGCGCGGTCACCGCCAACGGCGAGCTGGTAGGCCTGGTCAGTCAGGTGGGTGTCAACTACGCGGTGATCAAGACGGTACTGGATTCGTCTGTTGAGATCAGTGCCACAGTGGCAGGCTCCAACGGTATGGTCAAAGGCGGCTACTCCGTGGAAAGCCCGGACAAGCTGCAGATGAACTATCTGCCTAACACCGCCACCTTGCACATTAACGATCAGGTGGTCACCACCGGCTCCACGGTGTACCCCCGGAATTTGATCTTAGGCTATGTGGTGGATGCCGGCTTTGATGAAACAGGTGTTGCCAAGTTTGCCATTTTGGAGCCGGCGGCAGACATCAGCTCTTTGGAGCAGGTATTCGTTGTGACAGACTATAACGCAGGGTGACGTTAATGCTATTTAAGAAAGAATTTAAATCCGACAAGCCCTATTCCGGCTTTTGGGGCAAGCTGTTTTTGACAAAAAAACAGCGCAGAGGACTGCTCAAATGGTCTTTATACGCGGTGATGCTTTTGGTGCTGTCCCTGCTGCAGGATGTGGTACTGTGCAGATTTCGGCTCTTTGGCGCTACCACGGAGCTGGTGCCTGTGGGTATTTTTGTGATCTGCATTCTGGAAGGCGCGGAAACAGGCAGTATTTTTACACTGATCGCTTCGCTGCTGTATCTGTTTTCCGGAACAGCCGCGGGTGCGTATTCTATGGTGTTTATCACCGCTTTGGCAGTAGGCGTGACCATATTTCGTCAAGCCTATCTGCAGAAGGGAATGAGCGCGGCGGTGCTGTGCGCAGTGGTGGCAATGTTTAGCTATGAGCTGCTGCAGTTTTTTATGGGACTGTTTTTAGGGCTGACCATTCCATCCCGGTTTGTGGGCTTTTTGCTGACGGCCTTTATGTCCTCACTGTTCGTGCCCCTGCTGTATCCTGTCGCACTGTCCATTGAAGCCATCGGAGGAGAAATATGGAAAGAATAATCAGCGCCCGTGCCCGAATTATGCTGATCATTTTTGCGGTGATCATTGCGATTTATGCCTTCCACCTGTATGATCTGCAGATCATTGAGACCGGCGGACAGACTGACAATGCCACCACCTTCGTGACCTGGACCAGTGTGAAGGCGGCAAGAGGCGAGATCCTGGACAGAAACGGCAATGTGCTGGTGGGCAACCGCGCCGGCTATAAGCTGACGCTGAACCACTATGTGGTGCTCAGCGCCGACGGCACATATCAGCACCTGTATAACCTGGCAATGAAATGTCAGGAGCTGGGGATCGAATACAACGAATCCTTCCCCATATCCAAAGAAAGACCCTTTACCTACACACTCAGCGAATACACCTCCGCCCAGCAGGGCTATTTCCAGAAATTTCTGGAAAAGTACTCTCTGGACTCGGATATTACAGCGCCGCTGCTGATCGAGACCCTTCGCAGCAAGTACCGTTTTCCGGAGACCTGGACGGACGATGAAGCCCGGCTGGTTATCGGACTTGTGTACGAGGTGGTGCTGCGAAACTGCGTATCCAGTCTGCCGGTGTACGAGTTTATCAGCGATGCAGACGATACGGCGCTTTCCGCGGTGGTGGAACTGAATATCCCCGGTATGCGCGTGGAAGCCACCAGCATCCGGGAGTACTATACCGATTGCGCCGCCCATATTTTAGGCTATGTGGGCTCTATGAGCCCGGAGCAGTGGGAATACTACAAAACCATTGACGGCTATGAGATGGATTCCAAGATCGGACAGACCGGTCTGGAGGAAACTTTTGAGGAGTTCCTGCACGGCGTGGACGGGCTTCGGGAAGACACGGTGGCGGCTGACGGCACACTGATATCCTCCGTGTGGCTCAAAGAGCCTCAGGCAGGCTCCAATGTGGAACTGACCATTGACATCAATCTGCAGCGAATAGCAGAGGAAAAAATGGCGGAAAGTGCTGCCCAGCTGATCGCAAAGGGCTCGGATGGCTCTGATGTGGAGGGTATGGCCGTTGTGGCGGTAGATCCCAATAACGGTGAGGTGCTGGTTTGCGCCAGCTATCCCACCTATGACCTGAATACCTTCTTTGAAAACTATAGTGAGCTGATCGCGGATCCGCTGATGCCCACCTACAACCGGGCGCTGATGGGTCTTTATCCCCCCGGTTCTACCTTTAAGGTGAATATGGTCATTGCAGGCATCGATTCCGGCGTGATCAACTCCGGTACCACCATTTATGATGCGGGTAAATTTACAAAATACACCGGTTATCAGCCCACCTGTTTGGCCTACAGCAACTACGGCGGTTCTCACGGCACCATCACGGCCGCAGAAGCGCTGAAGGTGTCCTGCAACTACTTCTTCTATCAGCTGGGTGACTGGATCAGCCTGAAAGCCATCGATTCCACAGCAAAAGCGCTGGGTCTGGGTGAAAAGACCGGTGTGGAGCTGGCAGAGTACAGTGGCTACCGTGCCAACGAGGAAACAAAGGCAAAGCTGTACAGCGGTGACAACGCGGTTTGGTCAAGAGGTGACCAGATCGCCACCTCCATCGGTCAGTCTGATAACCTGTTCACCCCCATTCAGCTGGCGGTTTATGCCGGTGCTTTAGGTATGAAAGGTACCAGATATAAGGCAACCTTCCTGAAACGGGTGGTATCGGCGGATTACCGGACACTGGTGATGGAGAACGAAGCGACTGTTGCCAATATTCTGGAGATCTCCGATGATGCCTACTATGCCTACTCTCAGGGTATGCAGTGGGTGACCAGCGCCTCCGACGGTACGGCGTCCTACTATTTCCAAAATTATCCCATTGCCGTTGCAGGCAAGACCGGTACAGCCCAGCATAGCGGCGGCGGATCGGAAAACGGTGCGTTTATATGCTACGCCCCGGCTGCCAATCCGGAGATCGCCATCAGTGTTTACGGCGAAAAGGCCGGTCACGGTAATACGTTGGCCAGCATTGCCCGCGCCATTTTGGACGTGCAGTTCGAAGTTGGCGAGATCGGCGACGTGACCTCCTACGAAAACAAATTGAGTTAATAATCACCAATCGCCCACCGGTACCGGTGGGCGATTGACATACGATATGCTAAATTATTGTTTGGCGCACCATAAAGGCGTACACACCAAAGGCTCCCCTTTGAGGGGTAAGCGAAGCGCAGTCGCGGTAGTGAATGACAGCCCGGTGGGCTGTCAGAGCCGCGACCGGGTGCTCCGCAGAGCACTGTCAGCGAAGCTGACTGGGGGGAGTTTCTCGCCCATAAGTGCAAAA
>CAZLLC010000099.1:0-6647 GCA_964560245.1 uncultured Oscillospiraceae bacterium
CAAAACGCCGAGAAAGGACCTGGCCACCTGGAAGGAAGCCAAGCCTTATATGGGCTTCTTCTATGACGAATATCTGGAAAAGCCCGTATTTGATCCCAAGTTCTCCAAAGATACTGTGGTAACAGTTCTTGAAAAATTTGTGGAGCGCTACGATTACGCAGATGATTCCGGCGCATGGTTTGACAAGGTCAAGGAGATCACCACCGAGATCGGCTTTACCACCGATATGAAGGCATACAAGGCTGATCCTGATGCATTCGACGGCACCGTTGCGGATGTATCCACCTTTATCCGTCAGGCGGTTACCGGCAAGACCAACTCCCCTGACCTGTATACGGTTATGCAGATCTTGGGCTATGACCGGTCTGTTGCCCGTATTAAAGCAGTTATTGAGGGTTTGAAGTAATACCTCCCTCTCAGTCTCGCTTCGCTCGACAGCTCTCCCAAAGGGAGAGCGTGAATAGGAAATATCATAATTTAGAGGAGCATTGCAAATAACGCAATGCTCCTCTTTTGTATTATATCAGATCAATCAGCGCATCGCCGTAGGCAGCGCTTGTTGCGCCGGATTTGTCGCCGGTAACGGTTACGGTGCATTTCTGCAAAGCCTCCTCCAGCTTTTGGGCTGCTTCTGTACGGCAGATGTGCCGCAAAAGCATTGCAGTGGCTTTCAGGATGCTGGCAGGATTGGCGTAATCCCCCAAGCCTTCCTCGATCATCCGTGGCGCAGAGCCGTGAATGGCCTCAAACATCGCAAAACGGTCGCCGATATTGGCGCTGCCTGCCGTGCCCACACCGCCCTGGATCTGAGCGGCTTCATCGGTAATAATATCGCCGTAAAGATTGGGCAGCAGCACCACCTGGAACTGATTGCGGATGGCCGGATTCACAAGGTTTGCCGTCATAATGTCAATATACCAGTCATCCACCGCAATGCCGGGATAATCCTGGGCAACCTCGTGACAGATGGCAGTAAATTTGCCGTCGGTCTTTTTCATAATGTTGGCTTTGGTAACGATGCTGAGCCGTGTTTTTCCGTTATTCTTTGCATAGTCAAAGGCGGCACGGGCAATCCTTTTGGTGCCGAAATCCGTGGTCACCTTGAAATCTACCGCCATACCGGGGAGTTCCACACCACGGCTGCCCAAAACATACTCGCCCTCGGTATTCTCCCGATAGAAGATCCAGTCGATCCCCTCCTCCGGGATGGACACAGGCCGCACATTGGCATACAGATCCAATTCCCGGCGCAACGTCACATTGGCGCTTTCCATCTTGCCGCCCATAGGCGTGGTGGTAGGGCCCTTCAGCAATACATCACAGGTCTTGATCTGCGCCAATACATCCTTCGGAACAGGCTCATTCAGGGCAAGACGGTTTTCAATGGTCAATCCCTCAATATGCTTTAAAATCACCTTACCGCTGTTTAGTTCATCAGAAAGCAGCTTTTCCAGCACCCGAACAGCCTGCGCCATAATAATGGGCCCGATGCCGTCACCGTCGATGATGCCGACGGTGACGGTTTCTTTCGTGGAAAAATCAACTTTATCGGTGCTCGCGTTTTCAATTCTGCTTAGCTGCTCCTGCAGAAGCTTGCGGAAGCTTTCACAGGCATTTTCCAGTTCGATCATTTGCCTTCCTCCTTAGACTGAGCAGTGTAGTTCAAAAGTCCGCCGGCAAGCAGAATATCCTGCTGCCGCTTGGTCAGGTCGCAGCAAAGCACAATTTCTTTGCCGGCAATTTCTGCATAGAGTTGTCCTGCAGCCATACCTTCACCAATGTTTTTCAGAAGCACTGCATCCTCCTGACCGATCCGATCGTAATCCGCGGGATCTTGGAAGGTCAGCGGCAGAATACCCGCATTGATCAGGTTCGCCACGTGGATCCGGGCAAAGCTTTTTGCTACAACGCACCGGATACCCAAATACATCGGTACCAATGCCGCGTGCTCACGGGAAGAGCCCTGTCCGTAATTGCTGCCACCGATAATAATGCCGTTTTCTGTTTCCAATGCCCGCTGTGGGAAGGTGGGGTCACAAACCTCAAAGCAGAACCTGGACAGATAGGGAATATTGGAACGGTAGGGCAAAATTTTCGCGCCCGCCGGCATAATATGATCGGTGGTGATATTGTCGCCCACCTTCAGCACGGTCTTGCCTTCCAGTGTATCCGTAAATGGACGGGATATTGGAAATTCCTTAATATTGGGTCCACGAAGAACCTGGGCAGCTTTCGCCTGATCTTCCGGCAAGGGCGGCAGTACGGCAGAATCATCTATGGCAAAGATCTCCGGTAGTGCGGATGCCGGGATGGGCTCTAAGGTGGTGGGGTCTGTAATATATCCGGTCAAAGCGGACGCCGCCGCTGTTTCCGGAGAAACTAAGTACACCTGACCGTCCTTGGTACCGCTGCGACCAAGGAAATTCCGGTTAAAGGTCCGCAGGCTGACACCGCCGGAATTGGGCGAAAAGCCCATACCGATGCACGGGCCGCAGGCACATTCCAACAACCGGGCGCCGCTTGCCAAAATATCTGTCAGCTCGCCGCTGTTTGCCAGCATCGTCAGCACCTGCCGGGAACCGGGTGACACGGAAAGGCTGACACCGGGGGCAACAGTCTTGCCCTTTAAGATGGCAGCAACCTTTTTCAGATCAGCCAAGGAGGAATTGGTGCAGGAGCCAATACAGACCTGATCCACTTTCACCTTATCCAAGGTCTTCACCGCAACCACATTATCCGGGCTGTGAGGACAGGCGATCATTGGCTCCAGCTTAGACAGATCGATCTCAATGATCTTATCGTAGACCGCATCCGGGTCGCTTTCCAGCGGCATATAGTCCTGCTCTCTGCCCTGAGCCTTCAGGAATGCCCTTGTATTCTCATCAGAGGGGAAAATGGAAGTGGTTGCACCCAGTTCCGCACCCATATTGGTAATAGTGGCGCGCTCCGGCACACTTAGAGTCTGCGCGCCAGGTCCCCCCCATTCGATAATGGCGCCAACACCGCCCTTAACGGACAGTATTCTGAGTATTTCCAGGCTTACATCCTTAGCGGTCACAAAGGGGCGCAGCTTACCGGTCAAGTGAACCTTATACATTTTGGGCATGGTGATGTAATAAGCGCCGCCGCCCATGGCAACCGCCACATCCATACCGCCGGCGCCAAAGGACAGCATACCCAAGCCACCGCCTGTAGGCGTGTGGCTGTCAGAGCCGATCAGGGTCTTGCCGGGCTTGCCAAAGCGCTCCAAATGGACCTGATGGCAGATGCCGTTGCCGGGACGGGAGAACCACACGCCGTGCTTGGCTGCCACCGTCTGCAAATAGCGGTGGTCATCGGGATTTTCAAAGCCACACTGCAGTGTATTATGATCCACATAGGCAACACTCAATTCCGTTTTCACTCGGGGAATGCCCATTGTTTCAAATTCCAGATATGCCATTGTACCGGTAGCATCCTGCGTCAGTGTCTGGTCGATCTTCAGTGCCACTTCACTGCCCCGGGTTAAACCTCCTGCCACCAAATGGCTTTCTATGATTTTTTCAGCAATCGTTTTACCCATTTTTGACAAACCTCTCGATCATATGCTCCTTGGCATTTTTAATGTGCCAGCTCATTAAAGACTGGGCCTTTTCCCCATCACCGGCAATGATGGCCTCAATGATCAGCTTATGCTCCCGGACAGACTGCTCCATCCGCTGTTCATTTTTAATAGCCGCCCGGCGATAACGCATGGTCTTGCGATGAAGCGGCAGCAACGTATCGTGCAAAACTGTTCGCTTGCTCAGCTCGTAGATAGCATCGTGGAACCGGTCGTCCATCTTCTGCAGCTTGTCCTGATCCGCCTGCTGAAAATAAAAGTCCTGCAGCTGCAAGATCTCTTTCAGCTCTGCGATACCATCATCGGTAATATTCTTGGTGGCATAGAAGGTCGCCAGACCCTCAACGTGTTCACGGATATTCATAATATCGATCAGGTCCTCCACCGTAATGCCCAAAACCACAGAGCCCTTGCCCGACTCTGCGATCAACCGCTCCTGCTCCAAACGGCGCAGGGCTTCCCGGATGGGTGTGCGGCTGACGCCCAGCTGCTCCACCAGCTTCAGCTCTGTCAGGATCTCCCCACGGGGATAAATGCCTGTAATAATATCGTTTTCCAGCTTCTCAAATACCTGATCCGCCAAAGAAACTGTTTTAAATTCTGCCATAATCTTCATCCTCACTTCTTAAAATCTGCCCGGAGCCATTTGGTGGATCATATCCTCCAGCTCCTTATGGGAGATCACGGTCTGTCTGCCGTCTTCGTATTGCATATCCACCCATTGCTTCAGCTCCACGATCAGAGGGTCATTCTTGGAAAGCTCTTTGTCCCCTGTCAGACCGTACTTTTGATTGATCCAGTAGGCAATGCCTGCAAGACCGGAGGTTTTGCTGATCTCCACCAGCGCCGGTCTGTTTAGTAGCTTTTTCGTATCAAAGATGGTATAGATCTCCGCATCCTTCAAAAGCCCGTCGGCGTGAATGCCGGCACGGGTGGAATTGAAGCTGCCGCCAACAAAGGGTGTCATAGGCGGTACATTGTAGCCGATCTCCTTTTGGAAGTACTCCCCTATTTCAGTGATCACCGTGGGATCCATTCCGTCCATAGAGCCACGCAAGGAGGCATACTCAAACACCATCGCCTCCAGTGGGATATTGCCGGTACGCTCACCAATGCCCAAAAGCGAACAGTTTACAGCGCAAGCGCCATACAGCCAGGCTGTGGAGGCGTTGGAAACTGCCTTGTAAAAATCGTTATGACCGTGCCACTCCAAATACTCGCTGGGTACATCCGCATAATGCTGCAGACCGTAGATAATACCCGCCACACTTCTGGGCATTGCCGCTTCGGTATAGGGTACACCGTAACCCATAGTATCACAGGCACGGATCTTTACCGGAATACCGGCCTGTTTGGAAAGATTCTGCAACTCGTTTACAAAAGGTACAACAAAACCGTAGAAATCCGCACGGGTGATATCCTCCAAATGACAGCGGGGAATAACGCCGGCATCAAAAGCATCGGAAACAGCTGCAAGATAATGATCCAACGCCTGACGGCGGGTCATTTTCATTTTCTTGAAAATGTGATAGTCGCTGCAGCTTACCAAAATACCGGTTTCCTTAATGCCCAGATCACGAACAAGACGAAAATCCTCTTTGCTTGCCCGGATCCAGCTGGTGATCTGCGGGAATTTCAGATCCAGCTCCATACATTTTTCGATGGCTTCCCGATCCTTTTTGCTGTAAACAAAAAACTCCGTCTGACGAATGATGCCGTAAGGTCCGCCAAGCTTTGAAAGCAGCTTATAAATATTGACGATCTGATCCACGGAGTAGGGCTCCACAGATTGCTGACCGTCACGCAACGATGTGTCGGTGATCCAGATCTCCTCCGGCATATTCATCGGCACACGGCGGTGGTTGAAGGCCACCTTGGGCACTGTTCCATATGAAAAAACATCCCGCTGCAGATTCGGTTCTTCCACATCCTGCAGGGAATATTTATAGGATTTTTGTTCCAACAGATTGGTTTTTCCTGAAATTTCAAGCATAATTGATGCTCCTTTCGGATTCTATTCTGTATTATTGTATACAATTATACTTACATTTTCTGAAATGTCAATGAAAATATCCGATAAAGAACAGCCAAATTTCCTGCTGTTCTTTATCGGATTTTACAAAGATACGCTTGCTCTGTAGAAAAATGTCATTAAGCTAAGGCACATTGTCGAAAAAGGGTGTCATTCTGAGCAAGCGGAGCGCATCGAAGAATCTACGCATTATCGATACTATTAAAAGAAACCTTACTGTGAAGAGTCCTGTTGCGGTGCCCGATAAAATCTTCGGGCGTACGCTTTTCCCTCAATTTTATCGACCGCTGCCACGCGCTCCCCTTCGGCTTCGCTGCGCTCCGTTCAGGATGGCACAGGGGTATGATAGACGCCTTGGCTCCCTCATAGAGGGAGCTGGCAAAAATCGGCTCTTCGGAACAGATTTTTGACTGAGGGAGTGTAGTTTTAATTGTAGGACACTCCCCCTGTCAGCTTTGCTGACATCCCCCTCAAAGAGAGGGACAAGGCTTAGGTTGACAGCATTGCCCTACAACGGGAGCCGGGTCACATCGGGCTAATAACACCGCAGGCAATTTTATTGCCGGAATTGCCCGCCGGCTGGGTGGTAAAGTCATCGGGACCGTCGTGGATCACCACGGTTTTTCCAAGGATCTGCGCCACCTGAAAACGGTCTGTGCGCACGATCATAAACGCTCTGCCGTTATTGGCAAACAGGGGCGGCAAATCACCGGCGTGGTTGGGATGATCTGCATTTGTGGGGTTATAATGCCCCAGTGTATCGGCAAGATCCTGCCCAGTGCAGCTGCTCCCCTGATGGATGTGTAATCCGAAAATACCGGTGGGCGTTTGGGGCAGTCCTGCCACATCCACCGCCACCACTGTCCCCTGCCCTGTCTGAAAAAACTTTGCAGAGCCGTATATATTTTCGCCGGAGAGCATCGCCATAGCCTCCGGCCTGCCCATATAAATATACATAAAATCACGTATAATAAAAACCATCTCGAAAGGGGTGGTTTTTATCATTTCTCCTCT
>CAZLLC010000100.1:0-6637 GCA_964560245.1 uncultured Oscillospiraceae bacterium
ACGAGGGCTACGATTTCCACGTGGTTTCCCACGCAATCAACGATATCTGCGTAGTCTAGCTCTCCAGCTTCTATCTGGATATTATCAAGGACCGGCTGTACTGTGAAGGACAAAACAGTCTGCGCCGCCGCAGCGCACAGTCTGCCCTGTACCTGATCGTGGACGGTTTGGCAAAGCTGTTTGCACCTATTCTTGCCTTTACCTGTGACGAGATCTGGCAGGCAATGCCCCACAAAGAAGGCGACGATGTACGCAACATCCTGCTGAACCAAATGCCCACAGATTACAATGCCTATGTGCTCAGTGATGAGGTCATGGCAAAGTGGAGCGCTGTGATGAAGCTGCGTCAGGATGTAAACGGCGTGCTGGAGCTGGCCCGTGCAGACAAGCGCATTGGCAAGGCTTTGGAGGCCCACATCAGCCTCAGCGGTAGAGATGAAGCTTTGAAGAACGCCTGTGAGGGATTGAACCTTGCAGAGATCTTCATCGTGTCCTCCTGCAGCTGGGAAGCGCCCGAAGCAGGCGCGCTGATTGGAAACGGCAGCAACTTCCCTGCCCTGACTGTTGGCGTTACCGAAGCAAAGGGCGAAAAGTGTCCCCGCTGCTGGATGCACAGCCTGCAGGCAAACCCAGAGGGTCTTTGCCCCCGCTGCGCCGCTGTGATCAGCCAAATGGACCTGGATATTTAATAACAAAAATATATGAGGGTATCTCAACACAATGAGATACCCTCAATTTTTTATTAAGCATACGCAACAGATAAATAGCTTCTCCCGGGGAGAAGCTGTCACCACAGGTGACTGATGAGGAATGCGGGCAGAGATTTGGAAATTTATACGCAGAAACAGACATTTTCCAATCCTTCAGATGTCGCCGTTCCTCATCCGCCCCTCCGGGGCACCTTCCCCCCGGGGGAAGGTATTTGGTCCGCTTTATTTCACCATACTTATTGCTTATTTACCAAAAACCTGCGCTGCCTTTTTCATCATTTCACGGATGGGCAGATCATAAGGGCAGCGGGTTTCGCAAACGCCACATTCCATACACTCCGATGCCTTATGCTCAAAAGCCTCGTACCGGGCTGTCGCCCAATCCTTCAGGTTATAGCGGGTATAGTAGCCCTCCATCATAAACACCGCCGGAATACCGATCCCGGCTGCACAGGGCGCGCAGTAATTGCATCGCCTGCAAAAATTATTGCCCAAGCTGTCCCTTACAGCCTGAATCTTCTCCTGCTCCTGTAAAGACAGCGGTGTGCAGTCTGCAGCGGATGCGATATTTTGCTTTGCTTCCTCCACCGTGGCCATACCGGGGATCACGACTGTCACATTGGGGTTATTCACAATAAAACGGATCGCCAAAAACGCATCATCGATTGCGCCGCCTGCCAGGGGCTTCATATCAATAAAACCGATATTTTTTTCTTTGCATTTGGCGATCAGCGCTTCTGCCTGCGTTTCAACGATGTTATAGGGGAACATAATGGTTTCCACCCAGTCATACTCCACCGCCTTTTCAAACAGCTCCACAGAATGCAGGGTGATGCCGATATGACCGATCTTCCCCTGCTGCTTAGCTTCTTTCAGCGCTTCCAACGCGCCGCCGGGCGCAAGCACCTGCTCCAGATCCTTGGCTGAAGGGTTATGTACCTGATATAAGTCAATATAATCTGTCCGCAGGTTTTCAAGGCTGATGGCAATATCCTTTTCCATAGCTTCTTTGCTGCGTGCCATACTCTTGGTGGCCAATACAAACCGGTCACGGATGCCCTCGATGGCATAGCCGATATATCCCTCACTGACGGTATAGCCCCGGGCGGTATCGATATAATTGACGCCCTGCTCTGACAAATAGTTCAGCAGGGTCTTCGTTGCTTCTGCGCTGGTTTTCTGGATAGGAATACCGCCAAACCCCATACGGGATATCTTAAGACCTGTTTTACCCAAAATTCTGTATTCCATTGAAAATCCCCCAATATTTTTTCTTCTATTATACCGCTTATATTAAAAATTACAATCTAAATTTTCAGGGGGCGCAAACCTGCACCCCCATCAATCGTCAAAATCCCGGAAGAAGTCCAGCACGGCCTTTTCATAGCGATCCTTTTCCGTGTAGTAGCTCATTCCGTGATCCGCACCGGGTACGATCAGCAGCCTTTTAGGCGCCGCGCAAGCCTTGTAATTTTTGTAAGTCATCTCCACCGGAACAAAATGATCCTCTGTTCCGTGCGCCAGCAGAACCGGTATACGGCAATTTTTAAGAATATTTACTGTGGAGCAGTCCTTTGTGCCGGTCTGCAGCTTTTGCCGGAACAGCTTATCGGCTGTGTTGATATGAAAATCATAGGATAGATGCAGATTCTTTTCTGCCACGTGGCGAAAAATTTCGTCCGGTGAGGTAAAGCCGCAGTCTGCCATAATGCCCCGTACATTTTTCGGCAATTCCAATTCCGATGCCATCAGCACTGTTGTTGCACCCATTGACACCCCCGCAAGATAAACCGGCAATTCTTTCTCAAATTGCGTGTTGACCCATTTGACCCACTGGGCACAGTCGTGTCGTTCCATTACGCCAAAACCCATATAAGCTCCCCCACTGCTGCCCTGTCCCCGCTGCTCTGCATACAAAACACAGCATCCGTTTTTCCTCCAGAATTCAGCGACCGTGCCAAAGTCTGAGTACCAGCGGGAACGCCAGCCGTGCATTGCGACAATGATCCTTTTCGGTTCCTTGCAGGTAAACCAGTGTCCTGCCAATGTATGTCCGTCGTGGCTTTGAATGTGAACGGTTTGATGGGGCGCATTTTTCAGTTTATGACCTGCTATTTCCATTGTACTAAAAAAGTCATCGCTGTCTGCATAACCCCGCAGTTTTTCCCGGGCCATCTCCATTTTCCCCACTTTTGGCTGCTGACGATCTATTGCCACACGGACAAGATACTTTGTAGAAGCATAGGCCGCTGTGCCCATGGCCGCTATGCCGGCAACCGCTGCACCGGCTCCGGTGAGTATTGCTCTTGTCGCTTTGTTCACGGATGCCACCCTTTCCTTCATCAATTGATATTCTTTTTTATTCTATGATATCCAAAAGAAGCAGGTACCATACAAGCGGCCTTCTTTGATTTCTTACCTGTTAATTTTTTGTAAAGTAGTATATTTTTTTAAAAGCTTATGGTATACTGAAGAAAAAAGGAGGAATGTGTTATGCCAGGACCTGGAGGCGGATCTCACGGAGGCGGCGGTTCCCGTGGCGGTGGCGGCGGTTTTAACCGTGGAGGATTTCACGGCGGACATCACGGTGGTTTTCATCATACCGGTTGGCACTTTCGCCCCCGGCGCAGTAGATTCGGCGGTGGTTGCTTAGGCGCTATTTTTGCGCCCTTCATTATGATTTTAATGGCTGTATTTATGCTGATACAGTCATTTGCACCTGCTGCTAATCATCAAAGCAGCTCGGTAAACTACGATTCCGGTGTGCTGCAGGATTATGCCGACCAGCAATATCAGACCCATTTCGGAAGCTCCGGTAATTATGAGGATCACTTGCTGCTCCTGTTTTTGACCTATGAGGATGAATATAGCTATGACTATATTGCCTGGGTGGGTGATCATATCGTAAAAGATATCAATTTAATGATGGGTGATAACGACACTGCTTTGGGCCGGGCTATGGCCAATTCCGTCAATGATACCTCCTATCGCTATTCATTGGATTCCAATTTGGCGTTTGCGGTGGATGAAATGACGGAGCAAATTGCGGCACTGGGACTTGAAAGCAGCTTCAGTTGTCAGGAATCCCATTACACAAACAGCACTGTTTTCAGTAATCTGACAGCGCTGTCTATGACAGAAGAAACCGTCTATGATGCTTTGACCCGATTTACAGAGCAAACGGGTATTTCTATCGCCTTAGTGGTGGATGAAGCAACAGATGTATTTGGCGAGTCCAAAACCGGCAGTAATATCATTATAACCTTGCTGGGCGCTGTGCTTCTGATACTTGCCGTTGTGTTTATTGTGAAGGCCCTTCGTAACTCTAAAAAGACCAGATCCGATGAATATGACGGCGGTCGCCGTAATTACGATGAATATTAACTATAATACGCCGCCGGCTTTCAGTCAGAAAACCGGCGGTTTATATTTTGACAAAAAACCTTGAATATATACGGATTTTAGGATAAAATGAAAGGACAAAATCAAGGGAACAAAAATATGAATCCAAACGACTTTCAAAGGCTTGCACAGGAGCTAAATGATTATGCAGAATTGGCTGATGAGATCATCCGTCTTTTGGAGCAGTATGATAAACGGATATGCGAAAACCTTACCGGATCGGAAAAGCGGGTCAATTTCCGGAAATATCTGAAATAAGACCTGCACTTCTTCACAGGAGGATCAAAAAGTGGACACGCGTGAAAAGGATCTTTATAAGCTTCTTGGAAAACCGGTTCATATTGAAGTAGACCGTCCTATAGGATATCGGCACAAAAATACGGTCTATCCCATTAATTACGGCTTTATCCCCGGTATGATCGCCGGTGACGGCGAGGAGCAGGATGTCTATATTTTAGGCTGCGATAAACCGATCACCGCCTTCGACGGTTGGATCATTGGCGCCGTCCGTCGTAAAAACGACTGGGAGGACAAGCTGGTAGCCGCACCGGACGGTGTGGTATTTCATCAGGGGCAGATCGCTGCTGCCGTTCATTTTCAGGAGCAATATTTTGATAGCACGATCATTTCTCTTTTTCGCAGATCCTGCGGTGTACTGCCTTACCGTACAGTAGATGCGCATCGGGAGTATTTGATCGTTTATGAACACTTTTCCCAATGCTGGAGCTTGCCAAAAGGACATATGGAAGCCGGCGAAACAGAACCGGAAACTGCCCTGCGGGAGCTTTTTGAGGAAACCGGTCTGACTGCCCAACTGGACATAGAAAAATGTGCTGTTATAGAATATCCGCTTTCCCACACTGTGCGAAAGGAAGTTGTATTCTTTCCCGGAGCGGTCAACGGTACGCCCAAACCTATGGATGGTGAAATTGAAAAATACAAGTGGGTCAAAGCCGAAGAATTACAGGATCATCTGTTTCCGGATACAGTTTCAGCCTTACTTCCGCTCATTGAGGAATAACTGGCTTTGATATTGCCTTTCTCTGCTTTTACAATATATTATACATATGGAGGCCGTTATATGGCTTACTTTGCTGTTATTGATACAGAAACAAACTGGGCTGACCAGGTAATGAGTATTGGCACTGTGATCGCAGATGCGAATACTTTCGATGTTGTTGATTCCAAATACCATATTTTACCCATAGAATGTCAGATCGGCGGTATGTATGAAAACACTCTGTTTATCGAAACGCCGGTGCAGCCCATCCTCTGCACCCGGGCTGAAGCCATTGCGGATCTGCGACAGTGGTTTGATAAACACGGAGTATGCGCCGTATTTGCCTACAACGCATGCTTTGACCGTAATCATCTGCCGGAGCTGCGAAATTACCGCTGGTATGATATTATGCGGCTTGCTGCTTACCGTCAGCATAATCCAAAGATCCCCTGCAGTGCGGATTGCTGTTCCACAGGTCGTTTAAAACGGGGCTACGGCGTGGAAGCTATGCTGCGTCTGCTCTCCGGAAACTGCGCTTACCGAGAAAGCCACAATGCGTTTTTTGATGCATTGGATGAACTGCAGATTATGAAGCTTCTGAAATATCATCCTGCATATTATTCGCCACTATAAAGCAACACACCCGGGAGCATATGCTCCCGGGATATTTTATGCGTAATGATATTTTTTGCGGAATACCACGAAACAGATCACCGTCAACAATGCAGAAATAAACTCTGCCACAAGGATGGAATACCAAATGCCATCCAAGCCAAATATTAGCGGCAGCAGAAGCACCGCACCGGACTGAAACAGCAGTGTTCGCAAGAAAGAAATGGATGCGGAGATCAAACCGTTATTCAGCGCTGTAAAAAATGCTGAGCCCAAAATGCTCACACCGCTGAACAAAAATGACAGGCTGTAGATCATAAACGCCCGGTGGGTCATTGCAAGCAATTCCTGATCATAACTGACGAATATACCGGACAGCACACCGGATAAAAGCTCAGAGATCACCGTCAACACAACAGACAGCACGCCAATAATTACCAAACTCTTCCTGTATACACTTTTCAATTCCGGGCGGTTATCAGCGCCGTATTTATAGCCAATGACCGGCGCCGCGCCCATAGAATAGCCCAGAAAAACGGAAATGAACAGGAAAGAAACATACATAATCACGCCATAGGCGGCAACCCCGTCCTCACCGGCATACTTCATCAGCTGGGCATTATAGAGCATATTCACAAGACTTAAGGAAAGGTTGCTCATCATCTCCGAGGAGCCGTTGGTGCAGGCTTTCAGCACCACCTTCCCTTCGATCCTTGCGCATATCAAACGCAGCAAGGAATTATTCTTTCTGATAAAATAGACCAGCGGGATCAGACCGCCCATACACTGGCTCAAAGCCGTTGCAGCCGCCGCACCGGGCAATCCGAAGGACAGCACACCTACAAACAGCCAGTCCAGCACGATATTGGTCACACCGGCAGCCAAAGTTAAGCCAAGACCCAGATTGGGCTTT
>CAZLLC010000101.1:0-6527 GCA_964560245.1 uncultured Oscillospiraceae bacterium
TGCAAGTTCCGGTATTTGAAAACTACTATCTTTGTTTAGGATATGTTGTAATGACGGTGTTTTGCTATTACCTTGGGCCGCTGAGCGGAATGACCGTAGGAGCTCTTGGTGTGGTTCTGTATTGCTTGCTGACAAGCGGATTGCGTGGAATGCCTGGCTGGGCAATTGGAAATTTAGTGATCGGTTTTGTTGTGGGCGTGACCTGCAAGGCTACGCTAAAGCTTAAAAATCAATGGCTGCGGCACACCATTATTGGAGTTTCTGTAGTTGTGTCAGCCGCAATTGCAATGCTGGGTGTGAAGTCTGCTTTGGAGGCTGTTTTGTATGCACAGCCGGTACTTCTGCGAATGGCAAAAAATTTCTATGCGTTTGTGGCAGACGGGGTAGTGATGATCGTTAGTATTCCTGTTTGCGTGAGCTTAAGGAGTGTTTTGAAAAAGGTATTTCCGGAAGAAATATAGCTTAAATTACAAATTTATAGCCGTAGGGACACTTCCGGGTGTCCCTACGGCTTTGCTTTTTTAGTTGACAGCTGACGATTGACAGTTGACAGTTATATGTCACGATAGATGGTTGTTTTAGTCTGTCGTTTCCTGTAATCCGGAGGGTTGCGTTGAAAAGACGAAAAATGCGTACGGACACCGCTGCAAGCGCAATGTCACTTCGTAAAGGTGTACTATCGAAAAAGCAATGTCATTCTGAGCGCCGGAGAAGAATCTACGCATCATCGATTCCGCTAAGCGACGCTTCACTGCGAAGATATTGCGACTCGTTGCGCTCGCTCAAGATGACACGCGCTTTTGGTGATTGATATCAGAACTTTTTCCAGATACAATCCACATACGGGGTGGGGTTGCAGTCTGTTTTACTGTCGAAGGTGCCGCCGCCGGTGATGTTGCCGAAGGTCTCGCCCCAGCCGCCGTAGTAATTCAGATATTCCGTAAAGTCGTTGTAATGATTATGGGTATAGAATACATAAACTTCCCCTTGCTCGTATGTGCTGTTGCCGTTTAAGTCCCGGCGGGCGTACACCAGTCGGGCAGCGCCACGGGTGATGGAGTAGCCGTTGTTGTACTCCTTGGCAGAATAGCCGGGGGTGGAGGTGCCGGTGGTGCCGATATCCATCTCATAGTACTGCATATCACCGGGCAGCTTGGGCTCATAGGGGTATTTAGAATTGTTATTGCTGTAATACGAGTGATTCAGCCGCAGATATTCACCCCATATGGAGTTGCTGGGTTTTGTACTCTTTTTGGAGGTGTAGTTGGCAGGCATATCACCGGAACCGCCGAAGGCGTACATATAGGCGGCCACTTCCTCTAAGGTGATGTAGGCGCCGCCCCGGTAGATCCGCATAACCTCGTTGCCGTTGCCGTCAACGATGATATAGGTGTTACCGTTGTCAGCGTAGGAATTTTTGGAATTGTGCAGGTAGCTGCCGCCGGAGGTGGGCTGATAGGATGCCCGTGTGAAGTACTGTCCGGGAACGGTGATCGAACCGGACATTAAGCCGTGGGCGGAACGGTATTGGGCATCCTGATAGCTGGAGGCCCGGGTATAACCCGCGTAGAAATCTGCTTTGGAAACGCCTATATAAGGATCAGCAGATGCTTCCGTTTCCGGTTCGGTAGCTTCCGTTACGGGAACAATAGGTTCGGTTTCCGGATCTGTTTCTTGCTCTGTTTGGGGTTGAGGCTTTTGTGTAACGGGAACGATGGGGTCTGTTTCCGGCTCTGTAGGATCAGTTTCCCTGGGCTTTTCCGTAACCGGTACGATAGGCTCAGCTTCCGGCCCGGTGGGTTTTTCCGTAACCGGTACGACAGGCTCAGCTTCCGGCTCGGTGGTTTCCGGGATCGTTTCCGGGGCAGTTTCTTCTGTTGGCGCTTCCGTGGAGGGCTCTGCAGTTTCCGCAGATGCCGTTTCAGTGGGCGCTGTGGTTTCTATCAGCTGAGATCGTGTGGGGGTTGTTTCTGTGGGCGGCACACCGCAGGCGGAAAGCAGCAGCGCCAGCGCAAGCAGTAAACTCAGTATTTTCTTCATTATAAACTCCTGTCATTAAAAAGGGCTATCTCAAAAAATATTCGTAGGGACACCGCTCCCGCGGTGTCCGCCAAATAAGCGATAAAATTTCTGTTTCGGACACCGCGGGAGCGGTGTCCCTACGGTTTATATTGGTGAGACAATGCTATTCTGCACTTAATACTTTTGCACCTTCAAAATCAATATGTAGCGGCAGCATTTGCCAGTTTGCTTTGGTGATGGAGGGCAGTTTCTTTGCCAGCTTTTTGTCCAGGTTTTCATCCAATGTGATGCACAGCAGGGTAGGACCGGCACCGCTGATACAGAAGGCTGCGCCGGTGGTGCGGACCAGAGCTTCGATAGCTTCGTAATCGGTGATCAGGCTCTTGCGGTAGGGATGGTGGAGCTTGTCCTGCATAGCGGTACGCAGCAGCTTTTCATCGCCCAGCTCCAATGCCTTCAGCACCATTGCGCCGTGGGAGATGTTATAAATGGCATCCGCCCGGGGGATCTGCACAGGCAGCACAGAGCGGGCAAAATTGGTGGACACCTCGAAATCCGGGATCAGCGCTAAAAACTCCCAGTCGGGATGCAAGGGGAAATTCACCGTCATAGGCAGGCCGTTATCCACCATCGAGGCAGTCAGACCGCCGAAGAAGGCAGGCGCCAGGTTATCCGGGTGACCTTCCATAGCGTTGGTGATGTTCAAAAGACCCTGGGTGGACAGCTTGCTGCCCCGCAGCACATTGGCGCCGATGGCACCGGCTACCAGCAGGGCGGCAGAAGAACCCAGACCCCGACCGATGGGAATGTGGGCATCAATGTGGATCTTAACGCCCCGGACTTCCTCGCTGAGGGATTCCAAAACCGCGCAATAGGCGGTGTAAGCCAAATTATCCGGACCGGTGTAGGCTTCGTCACAGCCGGTGATCTCCAAGCCGGCGGGAGTTTCTTCAAAGGTCACATCGGTGTACAGGCTCAGAGCGCAGCCGAAGGCGTCAAAGCCCGGACCTAAATTGGCCGTTGTGGCAGGCACACGAACAGTTACTTTTCTCATATTCTACATCCTATCTTTTTATAGGTATAACACCTTGCTCAGCATTTCTTCTTTGGAAATGATGTCGGTGTGCAGTTCCTTTTTATGGCGGACAGCTGCCAAATTCTCAGGAATTGGAATTTGGGTCAGTTCTGCCAGCCGATCCATTTTTGCAAATTCATCCGGATCGCTGTTTTCTTCCAAAGCAGAAAGTACCGCTGCCGGGAATTTATAGGGGGAAGCGGTGGAAAGCACCACCATGGGTCTTAAATCGCCGGTTTCCTTCTGATATTGCTCTGCCACATTCCAGCCGGTGGCGGTGTGGGTGTCGCACAGATAGCCGGTCTGCCGGAAGGTGTTGCCAATGGTGCGGAGCGCTGCGGAATCATCGCAGCAGCCTGCCCAAAATTCTTCTGCAATATGCTTTTGCAGAGCTTCCGGTACTGTGTAGATGCCTTCTTGATTCAGCTGATCCATCAAGCGCTTGACCAGTGCGGTGTCATTGCTGACCAAATACAAAAGCCGCTCCAAGTTGGAAGAAACCAAAATGTCCATAGAAGGGGACACGGTCTTGTGCAGGGGTCTGCGGCGGTCGTAAACGCCGGTGCGGATAAAATCGGTCAGCACGTTGTTGGCGTTGGAGGCGCAGATCAGCTTGCCCACAGGCAGCCCTAACTTCTTGGCAAGGTAGCCTGCTAAAATATCACCGAAGTTTCCGGTGGGAACGCAGAAATTGACGGCATCACCCATTTGGATCTGCTTTCGCTGCAGAAGGTCTGCATAGGCTTTGAAATAATATGTAATTTGGGGTGCCAGTCTGCCAATATTGATGGAGTTGGCGGTGGACAGCCGGGCGCCGCCCGGTGTTTGCTGATCCTTCACCGTGGCAAAGATGTTTTTTACACCGGTCTGGGCATCGTCAAAATTGCCCTGCACAGCAAGGACTGTCACATTGCTGCCTTCCTGGGTGGCCATCTGCGCCCGCTGGACCTTGGAAACACCGCCGTGGGGATAAAATACGCAGATCTTCACACCGGGTACGTCCTTAAAGCCCTCCAAAGCCGCTTTGCCGGTATCGCCGGAGGTGGCGGTCAGGATCAGAATATCCTCCTGCATCCCCTTGATAGCCTTGGCTGCGGTGAGCAATTGGGGCAGCATACACAGTGCCACATCCTTAAAAGCGGAAGTAGGACCGTGAAACAGCTCCAAAACAGTAAAATCGCCTGCCTGCACAGTGGGGGTCAGGTCAGGGGCGGTGAATTTGCCGGCGTAGGCCTTCTCCACCAGCTTTTCCATATTGGGAATATCCGGGAGCATCCCGCCGATAATGGCACAGGCCATTTGGTAAGCATCCATTTTCAGGATATTTTCCACATCCAATGCAGGCAGCCTGGCAGGAACAAACAGTCCGCCATCCGGTGCCAGACCGCTGAGCACAGCCTGGGCACTGTCTGCAATCAGTGTGTGATCTCTCGTGGAGTGATAATTCATAAAAACCCCTCTTTTCTGCCGGGATATTTCTGATAATGTCCCAGTAGGTCGCTATTGCATTTTTATTGTCATTATGATATACTGTTTTGGTTAAAAAAGCAAGTGTTTCCGACGGAAAGTGTGTGCTTTTCCGTATCAGAGAGGAGAAAAGAAATGAAAATTGGTCTTTTGGGATTTGGTGTGGTCGGCAGAGGCGTGTATGACCTGGTGGCTGACCGGGATGATATTCAGGTTGCCAAGGTGGTTTGCCTGGAGGATGTGACTTTGCCTGATGCAGAGGTTACAAAGGATTTTCAGTCTGTGCTGGATGACGAGAGCATCGATACAGTCGTGGAGGCTATGGGCGGTCTGCACCCGGCATATGAATTTGTCCGCGCGGCTATGGAAGCCGGTAAGAATATCGTCACCTCCAACAAGGCACTGGTTGCCAATTTCTATGACGAGCTTATTCCTTTGGCAGAAGAAAAGGGTCTGCTGTTCCGCTGCACTGCAGCAGTAGGCGGCGGTATTGGCTGGCTCAGTGAGCTGGAGCGGGCACGCCGCAGCCAGAAGATCCAACAGGTGGGCGGCATTATGAACGGCACCTGCAACTATATTTTGGACTCCATGACCCGTCTGGGTCTTGACTATGCTGATGCCCTTTCTCAGGCGCAGGCTTTGGGCTATGCGGAAGCAAACCCCACCACGGATGTGGAAGGCATCGACACCTGGCATAAGGTGATCCTGTCCTCCAATATCGCTTTTGGCGTCAGCCTGGACCCGGAAACCGTTCCGGTCACGGGCATCAGCCGCATCACCGCCGGTGATATTGAGGCGTTTACAGAAAACGGCTATGTTTGCAAGCTGGTGTCCACCGGCATTATGGGCGATGGCAAGGTGTCTGCATTCGTTCAGCCCACGCTGTTCCCTGTAGGCGCGCCGGAGGCGGCAGTGCCTGCTAACTACAATCTGATCACCCTGATCGGCAGTGCCTCCGGCCGTATGAGTTTCTACGGTCAGGGCGCAGGACGCTATCCTACCGCGTATAATGTAGTGCAGGATTGCACTGATATTCTCGCGGGTAAGGGCTTCTACAGCCCCTACGGCGGCAAGGTGCAGGCCAAAAATGATCAGACCATGCGCTATTATGTCCGCTGCACAGAGCCCGGCACATGGATCACATCCCAAATGGAAAAGATGTGGTTTGACGGCATCATTACAAAGCCTATTGCTGTTGATGAAATGCACAAGTGGCTGAAAAACCGTCCCGATGCGTTTATCGCAGCGCTGCCCAATGAATAAAGAGGAGACCTCTTATGCTGAAAGTTACCAAATTTGGCGGCTCGTCCATGGCTGATGCCGGACAGTACCGCAAAGTAAAAGATATTGTATATGCAGATCCCCAGCGGCGTGTGGTGATCGTATCTGCTGCCGGCAAACGGGGCTCTTGGGATCACAAGCTGACAGACCTGCTGTATCTGTGTCACGCCCATACCCGTTACGGTGTGGCCTGTGACCCCATTTATGACCTGATCACCTCCCGGTATATGCAGATCCGGGATGAGCTGGGGCTGAATGTGGACTTGGAATCGGAATTTGCCGACCTGAAGACCCGGCTGGACAAAAAGAAGGTCTCGGAGGAGGAGCTGGTCAGCCGTGGCGAGTATTACTCTGCCAAGCTGATGGCGGCATATCTGGATTTCGAATTTGTGGATGCTGCAGACTGGATCCGTTTTAATTTGGACGGAACAGTGGATAAGGAATACTCCTACGATGCCCTGAAAAAGCTGGGCAAAGGTAAGGGGATCGTGATCCCCGGCTTCTACGGCGCTATGCCTGACGGACGGATCCGGACCTTCAGCCGTGGCGGCAGTGATATCACCGGCGCTTTGGCGGCTGCTGCGCTGGATGCGGATGTTTATGAAAACTGGACTGAGGTATCCGGTATTCTGATGTCAGATCCCCGGATCGTGGATAACCCCAAGCTCATTCCTGAGGTGAC
>CAZLLC010000102.1:0-6519 GCA_964560245.1 uncultured Oscillospiraceae bacterium
ATACAATTAGCTCTATTGAAACGGGACAATTTAATCCAACAGCAAAATTGGCACTGATTCTTTGTATTGCTTTAGACAAGAAATTTGAAGAGCTGTTTTTCTTTTAGGAGGACATATGGATAATTTGATGTTATTGATCTTGGGCTTGTTTATATCCGTTTTAGGCATAATCAATATAAGCGGAAATATAAGCACAATACACTCTTATAATCGAAGAAAAGTAAAAGAGGATGATGTACCAAAATACGGGAAAGCCGTTGGCACCGGAACGCTGATTATGGGAGTGTCTTTCGTTTTAGGTTTCATCGCTTCGTTTTGGAATGAGATAATTATGGCGTGTATCTTGGTTTTAGGTATAGCTGTTGGCTTGGGTTTTATATTGTACGGACAGATCAAATATAACAAGGGCATATTTTAGAAGGATGACGGCAGTGAGAAATCCCTGCCGCTGTTTTCGCATTAGTGGAAAAGTCATATTGCCAATGGGGACAGCATTGCCCTTGATGGCAGACTCGGTATGTAAGACCGGAAGAAGAAAACAACCTGATAACGCAAAGTGGCGGCGCAGCTTTCGCTGTGCCGCCACCCAGCTTGTCAAAAAAGTATTTTTGACAAGCTGACCTATGAAAAACCAACTTTAAAAAGTTGGTTTTTCCAGGTTTTATTGAACGTGAAAGACAACCCTGACGGTTTTCTTTCACACTATCTTTCCCTCCGAAATCTGAACCTTGAGGTTCTTTGACAGTCTGAGTGGCGGCACAGCTTTCGCTGTGCCGCCACCGCACATAAACACTTCAACACTTCGTTATCGCACCTTGGCTAATCTCTGCAGCCGTTGGTTACTGTTCAAATTTTCCTTTGTTGCGCTTGCGTTTTGGACGGTAAAGAAGGGTGACTGTTATCACAAATACGACCAGGCAAAGGAGACTGATCTTCCAGCCCAGCGAAAAGGCTTTGTTTTGATAGGAGAAGGTGATCTTGTGCGTGCCTTCGGTCAGCACCAGGCCGCACATTGCATCGCCGATCAAAACGATATCAGCCGGTTTGCCGTCCACATAGGCGCTCCAATTTCCGTCCTGGGGGATGGAGGTATAGAGGACTCCGTCCTGGGCACAGTTGACAGTACCCTCCACGCGGGTGTTGGAAAAGTAGGTCAGCTCCAGGGTGGATTCGGAAAGCATTTCATAGCATTGCCGGAACAGCGCGTCGTCCAGGATGGCTGCGGTGATCTCGTGGAAGCCTTCTTCGTTAGCGGGGCAATAAACCACGACCTCTACCACGTCACCCGGTGTCACGTTGCTGACAGCCAGGGATTGGGAAATGCTGTAGGTCTCCGTGTACAGATCCTTTCCGTTCAGACGAACGGTGAAGCTGTTGCGGTTGCTCAGAACCAAATTGATACACATCTGCCCATCCCGATCCGCGGTGAAGCTGAAAACGACTGTGCCGCTTTCTGTGGGATGGGAGGTATAGGTGCAGTAACCGTACGGCAGCTGGGATGTGATCTGCACATTGTTTCCGGTGATATACAGGCTGCTGTAGGCGGTGTATGCCCACACATCCGCCTGAATACCGGTGGCAGCCTGCATCAGATCGTTTTGGATGTCGAACGGATTCCGGTGTGACAGAAAATCCACATTCAGGATTTGATTATCCACCATGAAGCCCAAAGGCAGATACGCATCATTTTTCAGCAAATGCACAGCACCTGACTGATATACATCGGTAAAATACCGATGATCTTTGGAGATGCCGTCCCGCTCTATCATATATTTCAGATTCAGGAACAGATTGGCGACCGGTGAGCTCTCCTCGAAGCAGTAACGGTTGTAGGTGTCCCGTGCGCCATAACCCAGCGCTTTCATAAACCGGGTGACCTTCACATTTGCTGAGCTTGTAAAGGCAGAAATGCCGTTATAGTTGTTCAGCGCACCGTCATTGAGCGTTTGGGAGTGGGCAGTTTCCGCACGATAAAACAGGGTGTCTGCTTCCTGTTCTTTCATATATGCGATTGCATTTGCGGCATCTTCTTTACCTTTTGGATAGTTTTCGATGTTGGTAGCGGGGAAACAGACAGCAAAGCAAGCCAAATTCAGTGCCAGCTCCAGCGCCATGAATGCGCACAGCAGCCGGCTGCCGATCGCTCTGCGTTTGCGCAGCTCTAAAAGAAAGGCTTTCTTTTGTTCCCTGGTTGCGTGTTTGGGCTGCTTTTTCCAGCGGTAGCAGATCAGGATCACCATGGTATAAGCGATCAAGAGCAGGCCGGTGTAGAATAAAAATGCGCTGCTATCTGCAATGATTTCGATATTTGCAATGATGTTTGAAAGGGAAGTCCAGGGGTATAGCAAAACTTTTCCGCTAAACAGATCCATGAGATCCGGGATCTTCGCGCAGAAAAGCAGCAACGTAATGCTCAACAGTATCGCAGTCAATACCTGCCACAGCCGGAAGCTGTGCCGGTGCAGCCATGCCCGGTAACCCATATAAAGCATTACAAAGCTGTAAAGGAAGCTGAACCGGTAGGGGATCATGTTGGTAAAGTGGAAACCGTGCCAAATGTAGTCCAGCTGACGGATGATGAAGCTGACGTTAAAGAACAGCAGCAGAAGCACACAGCAGATCTTGTCACGCCATTTGATCCGTCTGCAGGTCAAGAACAAAAATACCAGCAGATTGGTGATCACGCCGCAGTAAAGGTTGGGAAGACCCTCTTTAAAGGTGGGGATCAGTCCACCGTTCATATTACCAGCCACCTGCCGCATGGCATCCAGTAGCCCCACCCAGTCGTTGGTGCTGGCGATGTTCAGCTTGAACTCAGTGGGAAAGGTGTTGACGCTGGATTGGGTGCTTTGCAGGGCTGCCAGGGCGGGCAGCTCCAGGATCGCCGTCATACCGATGGCCAGGATGGAGAATACTGCGATCCACAGAAGATCCGTAAGAAATCGGGGGAAGCTCTGCCAGCGGCAGATCTGATAGCAAATGAATACCAGCAGAACAAAGATACAGGTAAAAAAGCCGATATAATAGTTGGAAAATACAGACAAAAATAGCGTGATCGTGTAAAGGATCACCTTTCTGTCCTTTAATAGGCTGACCGTGCCCAGCACCACCAGAGGCAAAAGGGCAAAGGTGTCCAGCCACATGATGTTCCATTGATAGCCCAGCGCCCAGGCACATAGGGCATAAAAGCTGCCGAACAGCGCAATGGAAATATCGTTTTTGCGGAAGGTCTTTTTCAGGAAAATGGCGAAGAATAAGCCGGCGAGTCCCAGCTTCAGGGGCATCAGCGCGGAAAAATAGGGGAGCATCCAGCTTTCCGGCAGCAGTACGCTCAGAAGATTCAGTGGGGAGGCCAGATAGTAGGAGATCAGTCCCAAATAATCCATGCCCATACCCACGCTCCAGCTGTACAGCAGGGAATCGCCGGAACGGAGGGCTCTGCGGAACTGTAAAAAGAAGGGGTAATACTGATGGTACTGGTCGGAGTACAGCAGGGAATACTGACCGTCGAAAAACAGTGAGCTGATCAGCCGCACCAGTAAAAGACCGCAAAAGGGGATCAAAAAGGCCAGCGCCGTATATTTACTTTTCTGCAATTTCATTTGCGGCAGCTTCATCCGTTTACCCCCTTTCGTAAATCTAACAGATAGTTTACCACAATATCCCGAAAGAATAAAGAATAAAATCTGATTTTTTGATACATTACAGCAGAAAATCTTCGCAATCAAAAAACGGGTACATGATGTACCCGTTTTGCGGTTAGATATTGTTGTTGCCCAGGCTGCCTTCCGGGCTGTTATCGTCCGGGCTGACGGTGAAGACCTCGCCCGGGCGTACATTCCCGCATCTCTCTGATTGCTTCAGTAAAACTGCTGTCAGCAGCAATTACAAGATCAGACAGATCAGGCCCGTAGCACCTTCGTTTACGATCCTGGTAAGGCTGCCACGGAACTTGCCCCGCACATCCTCCGGCGTCCGGATCAGCTTGGAGGTGAGCCCCTCCTGGATCAGATCGTACACAGACTTGCCGAAAATATTGCTCTGCCACAGCTTTTCCTTGTCTTCTGCTGTCAGGAATGTGATCAGATCCTGGGATTGCTGCTCGCCGCCTACCATTGGGCTGATCTCCGTGTCGATATCCACACGTATCATGTGGATGGAGGGTGCAGCAGCTTTCAGCTTGACACCGAACGCACCGCCCTTACGCACCACCTCCGGCTCTTGCATGGTCATTTCCTCTGCAGTGGGCATCACGATCCCATAGCCGGTAGCCCTTGCGCTGGAAAGGGCGTCAGATATCTTGTCAAATTCCCTTTTTGCGTTTGCAAGCTCAGTCAGCGTGCTGATCAGCTGTCCGTCATTGTCGATCTGTAAGCCACTTTTACTGCTGAGTATCTCATAGAACAGCCGTTCCGGGAATTCCACAAGGCAGCTGACCGTGCCTGTGGCAAGATCGATCTGCCGGATGGAAAAGCCTTTGACCTGCTCCAGATCCTTGATCTGCTGTAGCGCTGTTTCTGCCTGACCCAACTGTGCGATCTCGTTTGCCTTCTGCAAAAAAGCCTGATAAAGGGCGGTTTTGACCGGGTGATCCGTCTCCAGTGCATCCATCCAACGTGGCATATACACCCGCAGCTCCTTCATGGGGAAGGAGTAGAGCAGCTGTTGCAAAAGCTCTGCAATAGCGGCAGTGTCCAATGCCTGACAGTCCACAGCCGCCGCCCGGATGCCGTAACGGTCCCAAATGCTGTCCACCACAGCTTTTGCAGCTTCCCCCTTGGGGTGCATGCTGTTGACGATCACCAGGAAAGGTTTTCCTGTAGCCTGCATATCCTCGATGGCTCTGGCTTCTGCCTGAGCATAGTCCTCCCTGGGAATATCGGTGATCGTGCCGTCTGTTGTGACCACAAAACCGATGGAGCAATGCTCCTGCATCACCTTTTTCGTCCCCAGCTCCGCCGCCTCTGTCAGCGGGAGCTCATAGTCGTACCAGGGGGTCGCCACCATCCGGGGCTTTCCGTCCTCTTCAGCACCCACCGCACCGTTGACCATGTACCCAACAGAGTCGATCATCCGCACCCGCAGCTGGGCGACCCCATCCGGCGAGATCTCCACAGCCTCCTCCGGTACAAATTTGGGCTCACTGGTCATGATGGTCTTGCCGGAGCCGCTTTGAGGCAGCTCATCCTGCGCCCGCTCTTTGCGATAGGGGTCGGAGATGTTGGGGATGACGAATGCTTCCATGATCCGCTTGATGAGCGTGGACTTTCCGGTCCGTACGGGACCGACTACACCTATGTAAATGTTCCCACCGGTCCGCTGGGCAATGTCATGATAAATGGTTTCCATAGAGAGCCTCCTTAGAGATCACCAGAGTTGTCTACAAAAGAGTATGTCCTTGTCTATGGAAATAGAACGTTGTTTTACAGATGCTTGGTCAGGAACTTAATCAGATTTTCAGAATAGTAGGAGAAACCAATGTCGTTGGGGTGCAGGTAGCCGTCGTTATAATAGTCAGGGCTGTGGGGGACCAGTGTGTAGCCGTCAATGTGGACAAAACCGTGGCTGAGGGCCTGGGCTATCTGCACAGCTCTGCAATCGTCCAGCGTGCCGCATTTGCGAACCATTGCGCCGTCTGCCCGCCAAAGGGGAGAAATATAGAAGACGGGCTTTCCCGGATACAGTTTCTTTACCCGGTCAAAATAAGCGCAGGTGGCTGCTTCCAGCTCCTGGATAGATTCACAGCAGGTATAGTCATTGGTGCCGTAAGCAATGAAAATGGTGTCCGGATCAAAGCCGGTATCTTCCAGGGTGTCTGCACACATAACGGAGCCGCCGATACCCAGGTTCAGCACCTCTGCATTAAAGTATCGACCCAGCCGGGACACATAACAGTTGGAATCCCGGGAGGATTGGCTGCCCTGGGTAATAGAGTCGCCCAGGAACAGAAACCGGTGGTCGGTGGTATGGGGTACGATATAGGAACCTTCATCCACAAGCACCTTGGTGATCACACCTTCTGTATAGTTGGGCAGATCGATCACCACATGGGTATCACCCTCCGGCAGGGAAATGGGCAGTCTGCGGGGAGCGTCCAAAAGATAATTGTGGGTAGGCAGACCGTTGATCCAAACTTCCACCTTCTTGCCGTTTCCCACAAAAATCATCATATTTTTGGAATCTGTATGGAAACTAAGCTGACAGCCTGCAGTACCACGGCTGCGGGTACGGAACTGTTCGTCCAACTGATCCCATACAGCCAGCTGCCGGTCAGTGAAACGCCGGAAATGGATACCGGTATCGTCCTCATAAATGCTGATAGCACCCAATGTAACGGATTTGATCTGCTCAAATGTTAGCTTCATGGTAAAAGCCTCCTTTTATGATTGGTTCCATATTAACACAGTAAATGAACAATGTCAAAGGTTGCACGCAAGATATTGTGGTATTTCTTGACTTTACCCCACAAAATGTGTATAATACAATGGTAAAATTATGAGATTTGGCAGGTAGGAATTT
>CAZLLC010000103.1:0-6444 GCA_964560245.1 uncultured Oscillospiraceae bacterium
ACTTTATATGAGCCGAGTCAAGCGCACCTTGAATTATCCCATCCTCTCCGCAGTCCACGACGATCATATCCTTGCCGTATTCCAGAACGGTAATGTTTTTACCGATCTCATCCAAACCGCCAAGGGGGATAATTTTCAGTTTTTGTGCCAAATGGTATCAATACTCCTTTCGAAATCGCAACAAAAGCAGGCAGCCGTCTGCCTCCGTAACAGCCCCGATACGCTGCCGTGGAAGCAAAAAACGCCCGCATAATTATGAAATTCAATGCAGCCGTACCCACCGGACGACTCGCTGTAAATAGGATTATACCACATCAAACCGGTTTTGTATACAAAAATTTTTATACTGTATTCGACAGAAAAACATTTAAGTCAATCAAAGTGCTTTTTTATAATGAAATTTTTAAAGCCATCGTGTAATTTTTTAAAAAGACTGTTGCACCTTGGGGGCAGATTTGCTATAATGATTAAAATAGTGGGATACTATGGAATTAAGGAGGCGGCGATATGAATAAAAAGCTTGGACGACTTCTCAGACCCAGTGTGGGCATCTTCTTTATATTTCTGATGATATTTGCCGGTGCCGCACTGTATCTGCGGCAGTATATCCTTGCAGCGGCAGAATTTGGCGTGATCTTGTTGCTGCTGGTGCTTTTCCTGATCGGCCGTAATAACCGGCGCAAGGAGCTGCAGAAATATCTGCACAAATCCTTAGAAAATATTACAGCTGCCAAAGGCTCGCAGCCGCCTTTTCCTATGGCCGCGTTGCGCTTGGAGGACAATACCATCGTCTATGCCAACGAGGCCTTTGCCAATCTGACCGGCTATAAGGATTATATGATGGAGCGAACGGTGGACAGCTTCCTTCCCGGCTTTACCACAGACTGGCTTTCAAGCGGTAAGAGCCAGTATCCTTATGATGTGACCTTGCAAAAGCAGCGCTACCGTGTGTACGGTACAACCATTTTTGCTGACGATCCCCAATCCACCCGGTTAGGCGTTCTGTACTTTACAGATCTGACAGAGCTATATCAGGTTCGGGATGAGTACATCCGTTCCAGACCGGTGGTTTCCATCATTTTGGTGGATAACTATGAAGAATTGACCAAAAACCTGACAGAAGGTGTGATCTCCGGTCTGCACGCCCGGATCAACGGCGTTATCACCCAGTGGGCAGAGCAGTACGGCGTTCTGCTGCGCAGATTGGAGCGCAACCGGTTTTTGCTGGTGTTTGAAAAGCGGGACCTGAAGCATATGATCGATGCGAAATTCTCCTTGTTGGAGGATGTGCACGAAATAACCAATCCTTCCGGCTTGCCGGCATCTATTTCCATCGGCTTGGGCGTGGATGCGGAAACTTATGAGGAAGGCTATGAGTTTGCGAACGTTGCCATTGAAATGGCGCTGAGCCGTGGCGGCGATCAGGCGGTCATCAAGGACCGTATGAGCTTTGATTTCTACGGCGGACGCAATAAAGAAGCGGATCACCGCAGCAAAGTCCGCTCCAGAATTACAGCCGGCTCTCTGATGGAGCTGATCGGGCAGAGCAGTCAGGTGTTCATTATGGGTCATAAGAATGCGGACCTGGACTCCGTGGGCGCTGCTGTAGGCGTTCGCTGCCTGTGCCGCAAAAAGGGTAAGGAAGCCTACATCGTTCTGGATTTGGAAGAAAACGCATCTGAAAAGCTGATCGAGCAGATTCGGGAGGTGCCGGAATATAAGGATGCCTTCGTTTCCGGTCAGGAAGCATTGCTCAGAAGCGACAACCGCAGTATGCTGGTGGTGGTGGATACCAACCGCCCGGATCAGGTGGAAAGCAGACATCTGTTGGAAGCGATCACCAGCGTATGTGTGATCGACCATCACCGCCGGGCCGCGGATTATATCACACCTGTGGTTGTAAATCTGCACGAGACCTATGCGTCTTCCGCTTCCGAGCTGGTTACGGAGCTTTTGCAGTATGCGGTGGAAAAGAAGGATGTGCTGCCTATTGAAGCGAAATCGCTGATGGCGGGTATTTTCCTGGATACAAAGAGCTTTAATGTCCGTACCGGTGAGCGTACCTTTGAGGCAGCGGCCTATCTGAAGCAGCTTGGCGCGGATACGGTGGAAGTGAAAAAGCTTCTGCAGAACGACTTCCAGGATACTATGGCAAAATATCAGATCATCAAATCTGCCCGGCTGTACCGGCAGCAGATCGCTATTGCGGCACTGAACGCCGGTACCTCCCGGGCGTTGGCGGCACAGGCAGCTGACGAAATGCTGAATATTTCCGGCATAACCGCGTCCTTCGTGCTGTATCCGGATGGGGAGAATGTGTATATTTCAGCCCGTTCTATCGGTGATGCCAATGTGCAGGTGATCCTGGAGCCTTTGGGCGGAGGCGGCAATACTGCCACCGCAGGCGCGCAGATCAAAAATACCACCGTTAAGGATGTTTTGGACGATCTGGTCCGGTGTATCGACCGGTATTACGACGAAAATTAAGATGAAAAGGAGTCTATGACGATGAAAGTGATTTTATTGCAGGATGTAAAGGGGAAGGGCAAGAAGGGTCAGATGCTGGAGATCTCTGACGGCTACGCAAGAAACTACCTGCTGCCCAGAAAGCTGGCTGTGGAGGCAACTGCTGACGCAGTCAATACCAAGAAAATGAACGACAAGGCAGCTGCGGAAAAGGCTGCAAAGGAAAAGGCAGAAGCACTGGATATTTCTCACAAGCTTCGTGAAATGACCTTGGTGGTCAAGGCTAAGGGCGGCGGCGCCGGAAGACTGTTCGGTTCGGTGACCAATCAGGAAATTGCCGATGCACTCAAGGCATCCTCCGGTATCAGCCTGGACAAGCGCAAGATCGTGATCGCCGATCAGATCAAGAATGTGGGTACTTATACCGTCACCTGCAAGCTTGGCTACGAGATCAGCGCACCGCTGACTGTAAAAATCGAAGAAATTTGATTTATGAAAGGGGATTGAAAACCCTATGGATGAAGAATTGAAATCCCGTCAGCTGCCCCATTCCCTGGAAGCGGAGCAGTCTGTACTGGGTTCTATTTTGATCGACAGCCGATGCCTGACCGAAGTGATCGGCATTCTGCGCCCGGAGGACTTTTACCTGCAGCAGAACCGGGAGATCTATGAAACCATCTACACGATGTTCAATTTCTCCCAAACCATCGACCCGGTAACGGTACTGGATAAGATGCGGGAGCTGGGCGTGTATCACGACAATTCCCGGGATTACATTATGCAGCTGATGGAGATCACACCCACGGCTGCCAATGCGGTGCGCTATGCGGACATCGTCCGTGGCAAGGCAATGCTGCGCGGTCTGTCTGATGCGGGTGCGGAGATTTTGGATATGGTCAATGCGCAGGAGGGCACGCCGGCTGAGCTGCTGGAAAGCGCGGAAAAGAAGATCTACGCCCTGCGTAAAGGTGAACGGGGCGATTCTCTGGAACATATCGGTGTGACCTTACACAAGGTCTTTGACCGTTTGGCAGAACTGAGCCAGTCTGATGCGGCCTTTCCCGGTATGTCCACCGGTCTGCAGGATCTGGACAGAAAGATCAACGGTCTGAATAATTCCGACCTGGTGCTTGTGGCTGCAAGACCGGCTATGGGTAAATCTGCGTTTGCGCTGAATATCGGTCTGAACGTGGCAAAGAAGTATAATAAGACTGTGGCCATCTTCAACCTGGAAATGTCCCGGGAGCAGCTGGCTATGCGTCTGCTGGCGATCGAAAGCTTTGTGGACGGTCAGAAGATGGCAACCGGCAAGCTGACCGACGAGGAATGGACCAATTTGGGTATGGCGTCCACATCTTTGGCGCAGACGGATATTCGGATCGACGACAATCCCTCTGTTACCGTTGCGGAAATGAACGCCAAATGCCGCCGCCTGGAAAACCTGGGCTTGGTGGTGATCGACTATCTGCAGCTGATGAGCGGCTCCGGCTATGGCAAGGGCGGCGACAGCCGTGTGAACATCGTCGGCGAGATATCCCGGTCTTTGAAGATCATGGCAAAGGAATTAAATGTTCCCGTGGTCTGCCTGAGTCAGCTGTCCCGTGGACCTGAAAGCCGTACGGACAAGCGTCCTATGCTGTCTGACTTGCGTGAATCCGGTGCCATCGAGCAGGACGCGGACGTGGTATTGTTTCTGTATCGGGATGAGTATTACAATGAAAACACCGAGGATAAGGGTGTGGCTGAATGTATCGTTTCCAAAAACCGTCACGGTGAAGTGGGCACGGTAAAGCTGCAATGGATCCCGCAGTATCAGACCTTTGCGGATCGGGAGTGGAAGCATGCTGAATAAGGTCTCGGCGTTTATCAGGCAATACGAGCTGATCGAGCCGGGCACGCAGATCGTGTGCGCCTTGTCCGGTGGCGCGGATTCTGTTGCACTGCTTTTTGCGCTGTACCTTTTGAAGGACAAGCTTGAAATTGAGCTGTCCGCTGCCCATTTTAATCACGGTCTTCGTGGAGAAGAAGCTGACCGGGATCAGGTATTTGCTGAAAATCTGTGCCACCGGCTGGATATTCCCATCTATGTTGGAAGCGGCAAGGTAACGGCAGGGGAGAAAGGACTGGAAGCAGCGGCAAGACAGGCACGCTATGCCTATTTTGAAACACTGCCCGGAAAAATCGCCACAGCCCATACTGCCGACGATAATGCCGAAACAGTGCTGATGCACCTGATCCGGGGTACAGGTCTGAAGGGCTTGGGCGGTATTTCACCCATCCGGGGAAATATCATCCGCCCTATGCTGACGGTAACCAGACAGGAAGTGCTTGCGTTTCTGCAAGAATATAATCTGTCCTGGGTAGAGGACAGCAGCAACCAAACGGATGCGTTTTTGCGCAATCGGCTGCGGCACCGTGTTATTCCGGTCTTAAAAGAGGAAAATCCCAAATTTGCGGATAATCTTTCCCAAACCGCCTTGTTACTGCGGCAGGATGAGCAGATCCTCAGTGGTCTGGTCACCGATCAATTGCCGGATGTTGCACAGCTGCGGCAAATGAGCAGCCCTTTGCGGCGGCGGCAGCTTCGGGCATTTTTGGAAAGCGCCGGTGTGAAGGAGCCTGAAACGGAGCATATAATGCTTGCCCAGTCGCTGGTATTTTCGGATAAGCCTTCAGCCAGCGGTCAGTTTCCAGGCGGGATCACGCTTTGCCGCAATTATGACCGATTGACGGTTCAAAAGGCCGCAAAAGGGATACAAATACAGGAGCTTCCTTGTCCGGGCACGGTGGAAATTCCGGAAGCGGGCATCCGCATTTACTGTGAAAAAGCAGAAGCCTCAAAACTTACCTGGGATCAGTTTACTGTATATCCCCAAGGTCAGATGGTGATCCGCAGTCGAATGCCGGGCGATGAGATCCGGTTAAACGGTGGCACAAAATCCCTGAAAGCCCTTTTTATCGACAGGAAGATCCCTGCCGGTGAAAGACAGCAGATACCCGTGATCGCAGACAGCCAAGGCGTGCTGGCGGTTTGGGGAATTGGCGCGAATTTAGATCGGACAGCAGGGACAGGCGTACCTGTTATGATCCGGTTTGAAAAATATTAACAGCATTGAAAAACGAGGTAACAAAATTTGAAAAAGAACAGAGCATTACCGGTAACTTTATATGTGATCGTATTGATCCTGCTTTTTGCCTGGATGATCGATATGTTTACATCCAACTCCAACGATTTGACCTATTCTCAGGTGCTGGAGCAGTTTAAAAATGAAAATGTATCCAGCTTTAAGGTCAATGGACAGAAGCTGAAAATGGAGCTGTATGAGCCCATCAATAACACAGATACGGTGTATCACGTGCTGTCAGACCCTGATGGTTTCCGGGATCAGATGCAGGCGCTGTTTTTGGATCAGCTTGAAAGCGGCGTTTTGAAGGAGTACGATTTTACTCCCGAAAAAACCATTTCTCCCTATGATTTTATTCTTCCCATCATCATAGCGGGCATCGTGCTGATTTTGGTTTGGGCATTTTTTGCCGGCAGAGCCAACAATAACCATCCTTTGAACAACTTTGGCAAAGCCAATGTGCTGAGCGGTCAGTCCGGAAAGAAAACCACCTTCCAGGATGTTGCCGGTATGGAAGAGGAGAAAAAAGAGCTGCAGGAGGTCGTGGATTTTCTGCGTAATCCTGAGAAATTTACGAAGATCGGCGCAAGCATTCCCCACGGTATTTTGCTTTCCGGCCCTCCCGGTACCGGTAAAACCCTGTTGGCACGTGCTGTGGCAGGGGAGGCGGATGTACAGTTTTTGTCCATCTCCGGCTCTGATTTTATGGAAATGTACGTTGGCGTTGGCGCCAGCCGTGTCCGTGATCTGTTCCAGCAGGCCCGGAAGATCGCTCCGGCCATCATCTTCATCGATGAGATCGATGCGGTGGGTCGCAAGCGTGGCTCCGGTATGGGCGGCGGTCACGATGAAC
>CAZLLC010000104.1:0-6443 GCA_964560245.1 uncultured Oscillospiraceae bacterium
ACCGCCGTGAGGACGAGATCGGCACGCCTCTGTGCATCACCGTGGACTTCCAGACTGTGGGTGACGATACCACCGAGGCTGACAACTGCGTCACCGTCCGTGACCGTGACACTATGGAGCAGGTGCGTATCCCCATCAGCGAGCTGAAGAACTATATCGCCCAAAAGTGCAGATTTTAATTGACAATATTTACCGCAATATGTTATTTTAAGCATAGAACATCCATATTCCAAAATACGATCGGATGACTGACTCGGGAGAGACCGTAACCGGTAACCGATGATAAAATTGACAAGAGTCGCTGGCGAGAGGTTTTAGTGCAAATTAAAGTTTGGAAAACGCAGGAATACCTTGTGTATTTCAAGTTTTTCAAACTGCAAAGTTGCAATAAAATATCCGTCAGCAGCCCCAGGCAATTTGATCAGCGGTTACCTCAAAAAACGGCGCCGAAGGGGAATGCAGAAACTCTCAGGCAAAAGGACCGGGGCACGACGATACTCTGTAGAGTGGGCTGATCCCACGCCGAAGGTGCAACCGGAGCATTCCGGGAATCTCTCAGGTTTTACAGCAGAGGCACAAAATGTCAGCATTGACATTTTGTGCCTCTATTTCTGTATATAAGGAGTTACGCTATGATCATTACCCAAAAAAAGCCCATAGAAGAACTGCTTGCTATGCTTTCCGGCACTAAAAAGGTGGCGATTGTTGGCTGCGGTAACTGCGCAGCCGCCTGTCAGACCGGCGGTGAAAAGGAAATTCAGGAAATGAAGACCTTTTTGGAGCAGCAGGGCATTCAGGTGGTTGCCACTGCCCTGCCCGATGAATGCTGCCACAAAATGCTGGTAAAGAAGGAAACCAAAGCACTGCGGGACTGCGGTGCGGAAGCCATCGTGGGTATGGCCTGCGGTGACGGCGTACAGACGGTGGCAGACAACATTCCCCTGCCCATCTATCCTGCCAATAATACAATGTTTTTGGGTCAGATCGAACGGGTGGGCATTTTCCACGAATACTGCCGGATGTGCGGTGACTGCGTGCTGGGCTCTACCGGCGGCATCTGCCCCATCACCAAATGCGCCAAAAGCTTGGTCAACGGTCCTTGCGGCGGCGCCAAAAACGGCAAATGTGAAGTAGCCCCGGAAAATGACTGTGCCTGGATCCAGATCTACAACCGTATGGTGTCCATCGGTCAGGAGGACAAGCTGTTATCCCTGCGCCCGGACAAAGACCACAGCGACGTATATTACCCCCGGCATATCAGCCTGCGGGACAAGAAATAAAAAAGGAGTATATTTATGAGCGAACTAAAGCGCACACCCCTTTATGATGCCCACGTGGCAGCAGGTGCCACAATGGTGGATTTTGGCGGTTGGGAAATGCCCATCCAGTATCCCGCCGGTATCATCACCGAGCATTTGTATGACCGGAAGCACTGCGGTATCTTCGATGTTTCCCATATGGGCCGCCTGATGGTGGAAGGCCCGGATCGGGTAGCATTTCTGCAAAAAGTGCTGACCTCCAATGTGGCAGCATTGGTGCCCGGCCGTGCCCAATACTGCATCATCCCCAACGAAAACGGCGGTGCTGTAGACGATGCTTACCTGTATATGTACGAGCAGGATCGGTATATGCTGATCGTCAACGCCTCCAATACGGACAAGGATCTGGCGCACTTTGCCAAGTACCTGCCCCATTATGACTGCACACTGACAAATATTACCGATTCTTATTCCTCCATTGCTGTTCAGGGTCCGGATTCCGAAAAGATCCTGAAGATCCTCTCCGGTGGCGCTGAGATCACCGGCCCGAAGAAGAACGATCTGAATGAGCTGCAGATGGAAGGTCATACCGTCCGTGTTTCCAAAACCGGCTACACCGGTGACCCCATCGGCTGGGAGCTGTTTATTGATGCCAAGGATGTTGTTTGGCTGTGGAACCGGCTGATCGAGCTGGGCGCTGCGCCCACAGCACTGGGTGCCCGGGATACATTGCGTTTGGAAGCCGGTCTTCCCCTGTACGGTCACGAAATGGGAACAGATCACGCAGGCAACGATATGCCCATTTTTGCCGTATCCCTGGCACGGTTCGCCGTTTCCTTTGATGAAGCAAAGGGCGATTTTGTTGCCCGTGATATCTTGCTTGACCAAAAAGAAAACGGCACACCCAAAAAGGTAGTGCCCATTGCCCTGACAGACCGGGGCGTTATGCGTGCCGGTATGGACATCTACGCAGGCGACAACCACATTGGCTGGGTCACCTCCGGCACCATGGTGCCTTACTACCACTTTGATGAAAGCGGCAATATTCTGGATACCACCGACAAGCGCTCCATCGGCTTTGCCTATATTGACAGCAGTGTGGGTGCAGACCAGCCCATCCATATCGATGTGCGTGGCAAGCGCCTGGCTGCAAAGATCGTTTCTAAGCATATGATCCAGAACGAGCCCCCCTACGGCAAGGCCGTGATCCACAAGTAATCCGTCTGCTTTCAGCAGATATAATAAATCAACTAAAATTTTTTGGAGGTAATTATTATGAACTATCCTACCGACCTGCAGTATTCCAAGTCCCACGAGTGGCTGAAGCTGGAAGACGGCGTTGCCGTTATCGGCATTTCTGATTTCGCACAGGACGCCCTGGGCGACGTGGTTTTCGTTGACCTGCCCGCTGTTGGCGACGAAGTCACTGCCGGTGAAAGCTTTGGCGATGTAGAGTCCGTCAAGGCCGTTTCCGCTCTGATCTCCCCTGTTTCCGGCATCATCTGCGAAGTGAACGAGGATCTGGAAGACGCACCCGAAAACCTGAACGAAGATCCCTACGGCGCCTGGATCATCAAGGTGGAGCAGATCTCCGGCACAGAAGATCTGCTGAATGCTGCTGATTACGAAGCACACTGCGCCGAGGAGGGCTAAAAAATGGCAAGCTTTATTCCTTCCACCAAGGAGGAACGGCTTGAAATGCTGCAGTTTCTGGGTCTGAAGGACTACCGGGAGCTGTACAAGGATGTGCCTGCCCAGATGTATCTGGAGGACGGCGATCTGAAGATCCCCGAAGGAATGTCTGAACTGGAGGCCAGCCGCACTGTTTCCGCTATGGCACAAAAGAACCGTGTGTTCTCCACCGTTTTGCGGGGCGCAGGCGCGTATGATCACTACATCCCCAGCATTGTCAAGTATATTCCTGCCAAGGAAGAATTTCTGACTGCCTATACCCCCTATCAGGCAGAAATGAGCCAGGGTATCCTGCAGTCCATTTTCGAATATCAGACCGGTATCTGCGAGCTGACCGGTATGGATGTTTCCAACGCATCCGTTTACGACGGTGCTACCGCTGCCGCGGAAGCCGCCGCTATGTGCCGGGACAGAAAGCGCCGGATCACCCTGGTTTCCGGTGCGGCCCACCCCGAGACCGTCAATACCATCCGCACCTACTGCTACGGCACAGGCGATGAGATGACCGTCATTCCCGTCAAGGACGGCAAGACTGACCTGGACGCCCTGAAGGCACTGCTCAGCGAAGGCGTTGCCTCCGTATATGTGCAGCAGCCCAACTTCTACGGTCAGTTTGAGGATGCTGAGCTTATTGCTGATGCCGTCCACGAAGCCGGTGCAATGTATATTTTAGGTTGCAACCCCATTGCCTTGGGCATTATGAAAACGCCCCGGGAAACGGGCGCGGATATTGCCGTTGGCGAAGGTCAGCCCTTAGGTATGCCCTTAGGCTACGGCGGTCCGTACCTGGGCTTTATGGCTACCACGGAAAAGCATATGCGTAAGCTGCCCGGCAGAATCGTCGGACAGACTGTGGACGCCAACGGCGAACGAGCCTTTGTGCTCAGTCTGCAGGCTCGTGAACAGCATATCCGCCGTGAAAAAGCAAGCTCCAACATCTGCTCCAATCAGGCGCTGTGCGCCCTGACCGCCGGACTGTATTTAGCAGCAATGGGTCCCCAGGGTCTACAGCAGGCGGCAATGCAGTCTATGTCCAAAGCTCACTATCTGGCAGATCAGCTGTGTCAGCTGCCCGGCGTTTCTATGGCCTATTCCGGCCCTTACTTCCACGAATTCGTCACCGTGATGCCCAAGGCTGAGGAGATCCTGACCGCATTGGAGCAGGCCGACATTCTGGGCGGTCTGATCATTGACGGCGGCATTTTGTGGTGCGTCACCGAGAAGGTTTCTAAGCAGCAGCTTGACAAAGCCGTTGCCATTGTGAAGGAGGTGCTGGGCGTATGAAACTGATTTTTGAAAAGAGCGTTGCAGGACGGGGTATGCAGTACCTGCCTGCTTGCGATGTGGAAGAAATTGCTTTACCCGAAAATCTGGTACGCACCCAGGCACCCAAGCTGCCTGAGATCAGCGAAACCGACCTGAGCCGTCACTACACCGAGCTGAACAAGCGGGTCCACGGCGTGAACTCCGGTTTCTATCCCCTGGGCTCCTGCACCATGAAGTACAATCCCCGGATCGACGAGGAAATGGCTGCCCTGCCCGGCTTTACCGGCATCCATCCCCTGGCGCCCAAGCACACCACACAGGGCTGTCAGCAGGTTTTGGATACCGCACGGAAGCTTTTGTGCGAGATCACCGGTATGGATGATATGACCTTCCAGCCTGCCGCCGGCGCTCACGGTGAATTTACCGGCGTGCTGCTGATCAAGCAGTACCACGATGCCCGGGGCGATCACAAGCGCAATAAGATCATTGTGCCCGATTCTGCCCACGGCACCAATCCTGCCACCGCCGCAATGTGCGGTTATCAGATCGTGAACATCCCATCTGCCCCCAACGGCTGTGTGGACTTAGAAGCCCTGAAGGCTGTTTTGGGTGAGGATACCGCCGGTCTGATGCTGACCAACCCCAACACTGTGGGTATTTTCGATGAAAACATTTTGGAGATCACCCGGCTGGTCCACGAGGCCGGCGGTCTGTGCTACTATGACGGCGCCAACCTGAACGCCGTTATGGGCGTTGTCCGCCCCGGCGATATGGGCTTTGACTGCATCCACCTGAATCTGCACAAGACCTTCGCCACACCCCACGGCGGCGGCGGTCCCGGTGCCGGTGCTGTTGGCTGCAAGACCCATTTAGCGCCCTATCTGCCCCAGTCCGCAATGATGGACGAGCCCGGTCACCTGCAGGTGAAGGCTTTTGCAGGCAACTTCCTGGTGGTGGTAAAAGCGCTGACCTATATCCTGATGCTGGGCAAGGAAGGTATTCCCGAAGCAGCAAAGAACGCCGTCCTGAATGCCAATTATCTGCAGGAGCGAATCAAGGGCACATTCGAGCCTGCCTTTGACCGGATCTGTATGCACGAATTTGTTTTGGATCTGAGCAGCTTCAAGAAGGAGACCGGCGTTTCCGCTTTGGATGTTGCCAAGAGCCTGATCGACAACGGTATGCATCCGCCTACGATGTACTTCCCCCTGATCGTACACGAGGCGCTGATGCTGGAGCCCACCGAAACCGAATCCAGAGAAACACTGGATTGGGCAGCTGAGGTTTTCCGCAGCCTGTACGAGCTGGGCTATAAGGACCCTGAACATATGCACGGCGCCCCCCATAACGCACAGATCGCCCGTCCCGACGAGGTCCGTGCCGCCCGCTCCCCCATCCTGCGCTATCAGGGCTAAATAACAAAAAGGTTTAACTTATAACAAACAAAGAGATCAGCACGGGTGCTCGTGCTAATCTCTTTGTTTTTTCTCTTTCCTGCGGTTTTTATATTCCTGCCATTTTTCTTTGGCTTTATTGTAGGACTCCCGAAGAATTTTCAAGGTTTTTTCATCTTTGGGAAACCACCAGCGCAGCAGTGCGATAGCGATTGTAAAGGTCAACAGTTTTTCCGGGGATATGGGCAGCCACAAGTATGTCAGGTACGCACCGGATACAGCGATCATCCAACCGATATCCAGCCACGTGCCCAAAGCAAACAGTATATAAGACCAGCCATTGGTGATCATCCACGCCACAGCCGCACACAGCAGTAACCTTGGATTGAGGATAAACATCAAAAATTTTTTGATTTTCTCTTTCATAATGCCCCAAAACGCTCCATAAAAGCTCTTTTCTATTATAGTACCACACTTCCTTTATTTCGCAAGGGTATTTTCCAAAATTATTTCTTAAGATTTGAAGGGGGACTTTGTGCAATACAAAAGAAGCACACAGAGCATTCACGGAATGCATATATGTATTCCCTACGGGTACCGCCGGAGGAAGCGGATACATCCGTTCCGTAGCATCTGCTTTTGTTCTACACCAAATGACATAAAACCATAATTTTCAACTGTCAATTGAAAAAAGACCTCCAGTCCGAAGACTGGAGGATCTTATTATTGAGATAATCCTTCGTTATTGAGAATTATTCGTAGATCTCGGTAACAACACCGGAACCGACGGTACGGCCGCCTTCACGGATAGCGAAACGCAGACCCTTCTCGA
>CAZLLC010000105.1:0-6341 GCA_964560245.1 uncultured Oscillospiraceae bacterium
GGGGAGCTGTCAGCGGTGAGGGACGAGCCGCTGACTGAGGGGTGGAAAACTACCACAAAACGACTTTTTCACCCTTCCGACCTCGCTGCGCTCGGCCACCTCCCCTACAGGGGAGGCTTTTTACTGCGGTAAATTTGTTTAGCGTACCATCGAAAGGGGTACGCGCATAGCTTCCCCCGGGGGGAAGCTGTCACCGTAGGTGACTGATGAGGAATGCGGGCAGAAAATTGGCGATTTGTACGCAGAAACAGACATTTTCTAAGCTTTCAGATGTCGCCGTTCCTCATCCGCCCCTTCGGGGCACCTTCTCCCCGGGAGAAGGTATTTTGGGTGCGCTGAATATATTATTTTTTGTGATCTCCGGCGCGGAGCTGCAGGTTCTGATTCAGCCAGTCACACTGACCGTGGGTGTGATCTATATCATCGCTCGGTCTTGCGGAAAGTATTACGGCGCAATGTTCAGCTGCGCACTGACTGCGGCAACACTTCCGGACGGTGCGCTTGCACGAAAAGTAGTGCTCTTTGCGGTGCTTATTTATGAGCTTGCAGGATCTGCTTTGACCAAGCGTTCCTTGCTTGCCGTCGGAGAGATCAAGCAGGAAGGCCGTATCAGCGCCCGAAAGGTCAACGAGGAAAAGTAAAACGCCATTTGTTGTATTCTGTTATAAAATATATAAAAATTCAACAATTGTTGAAGTATAGTTGAAAAAACTGTGATAATATATACTTACTGAGAAAAAACAGGAGGACACCCCTATGATGAAAATACTGATTGCTGAGGATGACCGGGAACTGCGACAGTTGTTTACCCACGTATTGACCCGGCACTGTTATACGGTTACCGGAGTATCCAACGGGCAGGAAGCACTGGATGCTATGGACAGGGATTACTACGATCTGATCATCACGGATATTATGATGCCGGTGATGGATGGCTACGAGCTTGTCCGTCAGCTTCGGGAGGTGGGCAACACCACACCGGTGCTGATGATCACTGCCAAGGATGCCTTCGATGATATGCGTATGGGCTTCCAATTCGGTGTGGATGATTATATGGTCAAACCGATCAATGTCAACGAAATGGTACTGCGGGTCCGCGCGCTTCTTCGCAGGGCACAGATGATCAATGACCACCGGCAGACCATCGGAGAAACGGTTCTGGAATGCGATTCCCTGACGGTGATCATTGACGGCGAAAGTATGGTCCTTCCTCAAAAGGAATTTATGCTGCTGTACAAAATGGCGGCTTATCCCGGAAAGATCTTCACCCGGCAGCAGCTGATGGATGAGATCTGGGGCTATGAATCCGAAAGCGATACCCATACGGTAGATGTACATATCGGCAGACTTCGGGAGCGATTCCGGGACAGCAGGGATTTTAAGATCGTCACCATCCGTGGCGTTGGCTATAAGGTGGTTAAGCAGTGAGGGATCAAACCCTCATAGGTTTTCAGTGGCGGCTTTTTGCCAATACTGCGGAAAATCCATAAAAAATACAAACGAAAGGATCGCGGTGGGGCTGCCAGGCTTCAAATCCCACTGCTTGCGCTATGACTGTCAGAGAACGATTTGAAAAAGTACGGCGGGAACAGCGAAACCGATTCAGTCTCCGGACCCGGCTGACTGCGTTGGTAACACTGGAAATGCTGGTTTGTGTTCTGATGTCCTACGGCTTGGATCTGCTCTTTAACCAAGTGTTTCCGTGGGAAGTACCGCTGGAGATCGAATTTGTGGGTGTATGCCTGCTGGTTGGTATTTTAGTTACAAGTCAGTTATCCAAATACTTCTTTAATCCAATCAAAAAGCTGCGTGCCGCTATGGACAAGGTTGCGGACGGTGATTTCTCGGTCCAGCTGGAGGAGAAGTCCAGCTCCAGGGAGATTATGGAGATCTATACAGGGTTCAACCTGATGGCACACGAATTGAACGCCACAGAGATCCTGCAGTCGGATTTTGTATCCAATGTTTCCCACGAATTCAAGACCCCTATCAACGCCATCGAAGGCTATTCAACGCTCCTGCAGGGCGGCGAGAATTTGGATGACGATCAAAAGGCGTATGTGGATAAGATCCTGCTGAACACCCAAAGGCTGTCCTCCCTTGTGGGGAGCATTCTGCTGCTGAGCAAGCTGGAGAATCAACAGATCCCCACCAATCAGACGGAATACCGCCTGGACGAGCAGATCCGCCAATCGGTAGTTGCTCTGGAAACAGCCTGGGCGCAAAAGGATATTGAACTGGATGTGGAGCTGGAGCGGGTGTCTTACCTGGGTAACGAACAGATGATGCGCCATGTGTGGGATAACCTGATCTCCAACGCCATTAAGTTCAGCCCGGAAGGCGGCAGAGTGAAGCTTCGCCTGATCAGGCGGTACAAAAAGCTGATCTTTACCGTTGAGGATCACGGTCCGGGGTTGTCGGAGGAAGCTCAAAAGCATATCTTCGATAAATTCTACCAAGCGGACAGCTCCCACAAACAGGAGGGGAACGGTCTTGGTCTTGCGCTGGTTAAGCGGATTTTGACCATCGAAAAGGGGCAGGTGAGTGTGGAAAATATTCCGGAAGGCGGCTGCAGGTTCACCGTTATGCTCCACACAAAATAGAATATGACCGACAGGGGCATCCGTCCAAAACACGGATGCCCCTGCTTTTTCAACAAAAGTTGACACTGATTTGAAATCCAGTTGTAAATTCCGGATTATACTGCCTGTGTAAAATGGATTTGGAGGCTGTTTCTATGGAAAAAACGGAAGAAAAGTACGCACATAAGATCATAACGATCCCCAATATTCTGTCCCTGTTTCGGCTGCTGCTGATCCCGGTGATCGTGTGGCTTTATGTGGAAAAACAGGATCCTGTGTGGACAACAGCGGTTCTTGCGCTTTCCGGTCTTACGGACATCATAGACGGCATCATTGCCCGGAAATTCCATATGGTTAGTGACCTGGGAAAGGCATTGGATCCGGTGGCGGATAAACTGACCCAGATCGCTATGCTTTTTTGCCTGGTGACCCGGTTCAAATGGATGCTGCTGCCTCTTTGTGTTATGGTCATAAAGGAGATATCAGCCGGCGTTATGGGGCTGCTGGTGATCCGTAAAACCGGCAAGGTAGAGGGCGCTGTGTGGCACGGAAAGGCGACCACTGCATCGCTGTATAGTATGATGATCATCCATCTGATCTGGTATAATATTCCCAGCGTCATTTCGGGAATATTGATTGGAGCCTGTACGGCATTGGCACTTCTGTCTGCTTTTATGTATAGCACAGATAATTTGAAAATCCTTTTGGCTGGGAGAAAGAAAAATGGGCAAAAGTGAGAAGTGGATCAAGCTGGGCGGAACAGCGCTGTGTGAGATATTTTCGGTTTTCACCATCATTATGCTGTTTGCATACGGTGAATCGGACAGACTGGCGCTGTCTTTTACGACCCTCCTGCTTGTGGCACTGCCACTGCTGCTGGAAAAGCTGTTTTATTGCAGGATATGCCTTCCGGTATACATATTTGCCCTTGCCTATGCCATTGGTCCTATGCTGGGTCACTGCTGGTATCTTTATTACACCGTTTCCTGGTGGGATAAGCTGCTGCATATCTGCGGCGGTGTGATGTTTGCTATCCTCGGCACCTTTGTGTTTGACAGCCTGGTGAAGGGAAAACAAGCGCCCATTGCCGGCGTCATCTTTGCACTGTGCTTTTCCGTTGCAATCGCGGCTGTTTGGGAGTTTGCGGAATTCGCAGCAGATCGATTTTTGGGGATGGATATGCAGGATGATACACTGGTCACACATCTGACCTCCTATATGTTGGGCGAAAGCATCGGCGTTACCGGGCGTATTGAAAGCATCCAGTCGGTAGTGGTCAACGGCACCGCCCTGCCGGGATATATCGACATTGGTCTTATCGACAGTATGCTGGATATGATACTGGAGAGTCTGGGCGCATTGGTGACCTGCGTGCTTCTGTGGCTGGATCAGGGGAAGCATCCGCTGATCCGATCCGTCGGTCAGGAAAAGAAATAAAAGATGCGGAAGCTGCCTCATCACTATGCGAAGCGGCGTATCTGCAAGACTATGCGCGCAGTTGAGGAGGTGGATGCGGTATGCTCCTGTTATACATATTCGGCATCCTGTTGGGCCTGTTTTTGCTGTATGTTCTGTTTTTGGGTATTTGCGCCTTGCTGGTAGATCCCCAAAAGGAATATAACCGCAACAGCCCGTTTTACCGCTTTCTTTTGGAAAGTGCCACGGCGGCAGCGATGAAGCTTCTTCGGATCCGGGTTCAAGTCAGCGGAATACAGAAGATACCAAAGGACGAAAAGGTGCTTTTTGTTTGTAATCACCGATCCAATTTTGACCCGATTATCACCTGGCACGTTTTAAAGCAATGGAAGCCTGCCTTTGTCTCCAAGCCCGCTAATTTCAAGATCCCGTTCTTCGGGCGGATCATCCGCAAGTGCTGCTTCATACCCATCGACCGGGAAAATCCCAGAAAAGCTATTGGTACGATCAACAAAGCCGCAAAGCTTTTGAAAAGCCAGGAGGTCTCCGTCGGTATTTACCCGGAGGGGACCCGCAGCAAGACATACGAGCTTCTTCCGCTCCACAACGGTGTGTTCAAGATCGCTCAAAAGGCGGATGCGCCCATTGTGGTGCTCTGCATCACGGGTACAGAAAAGATATCCAGGCGAACGCCATTCCATCCTACTGATGTATATCTGGATGTGCTGGAAGTGTTCTGTGCTGATAGTATTAAAGAAACGAATACACAAATAATCGGCACAGCTGTTCATCGCCTGATCAAAACAAATACAGAAAAGAGAGATACAATATGTCAAAAGGATTTGTGATCTATAATCCTCTGGCCGGAAACGGCACAGCTGAGGAGGATGCGAAGCTGATGCAGGTTGTGATGGACGAGGATTTAGAATGCTACGATATGACCCGGATCACCAATTATTCAGCATTCCTAAGCAGTATGGAAAAGGACGATTATTTGATCATCATTGGCGGTGATGGCACACTGAACCGCTTTGTCAACGCAACAGACGGAATCGGGATCCCGCAGGAAATACTGTATTTTCCTACCGGTACGGGCAATGATTTTGCAAAGGATCTGGGAAAGAATGCATTGGGAAATCCTTTCTCGATTACAAAATACATACAGGATCTGCCCAGTGTGGAGGTCAATGGAAAGCGTTACCGGTTTATCAACGGCGTCGGCTTTGGCATTGACGGCTATTGCTGTCAGGTGGGTGACGAGCTGCGCAAGATCCCCGGCAAGAAGGTGAATTACACCGGTATCGCCATTAAGGGTCTTCTGTTCCACTTTGCGCCGAGAAACGCAAAGGTGACGGTAGACGGCAGGGAATACACCTATGAGAAGGTCTGGATCGCGCCTACGATGAATGGCAGCTTTTACGGCGGGGGAATGATGCCGGCGCCCCGGCAGGACCGTACATCCGGCAAGCTGTCTGTTATGCTGTTCCACGGGGCAGGCAGACTCCGCACCCTCTGCGTATTCCCCGGTATTTTCAAGGGTACGCATGTGAAGCATACCAATATGGTAACGGTACATACCGGTCATAAGATCACTGTGGAATTTGACCGACCCACACCGCTGCAGATCGACGGCGAGACCGTTCTCGGCGTGACCGAATATACCGCATACGCAGCGGCGTGCAATGTGAAAAAGGCAAAAGAATTTGCTACAGTATAATAGGAGGATATGTAATGTTTAAACGCAATCTGAGTAGTATGGTTATGAGCCTGGTGGAGGTGATCATCGGTATTTTACTGCTGGTAGATCCCGTTGGATTTACTTCCGGAATTATCGTTACCTGTGGTATTGTGCTGATGGTAATGGGTATTGGTATGACTGTAAAATATTTCCGTACAGAGCCGGAAGAAGCCGCAGTGAGCCAGATTTTGGTGAAGGGGTTACTTGCCCTTTTGGCAGGTGCTTTCTGTGCGTTTAATTCCCATTGGTTCATCGCCACTTTCCCTGTTTTAACGCTGATATACGGTGTGGTGATCCTGATCACAGGCATGACAAAGCTTCAATGGACTGTAGATATGATCCGTATGAAGCACAGGAAATGGTTTTGGGTCGCCATCAGCGCAGCCATATCCATTTTGTGCGGCATTGTGATCATCAGCAGTCCCTTTAGCTCCACAGCGGTTTTGTGGATGTTTATCGGGATCAGCCTGATGGTGGAGGCTGTGTTTGATATGATCGGCTGCATTTTCGGAAACCGGGAAAAGAAGGCAGAGCAGAAAGCGGCAGAAGAAAACTAAAAAGTAAGGGAGAGGTAGTATGAAACTGGAGTGGAAAACCTGCTGGAA
>CAZLLC010000106.1:0-227 GCA_964560245.1 uncultured Oscillospiraceae bacterium
ACAGGCTTGCCTGCCAGCTCTTCGTGATAATCCTCAGGGAATGTGATGTCAATATCCTTTTCATCGCCTGCGGACATACCCACGATCTGCTCCTCAAAACCAGGAACGAAGGAACCGGAGCCCAGCTTCAGGTCGAAGTTATCACCCTTGCCGCCATCGAAGGGCACGCCATTGTCAAAGCCTTCAAAATCAATATTGGCAGTGTCGCCCATCTCAGCAGCACGCTC
>CAZLLC010000106.1:237-6328 GCA_964560245.1 uncultured Oscillospiraceae bacterium
ACAGTTTCGGTGGAGGAAACATTCTGAGCCATACGGTCCAGTTCAGCCTGAACCTGCTCATCGGTGACTTCAGCTTCAGTCTTTTCCACTTCCAGGCCCTTATAGTCACCCAAAGTGACCTCGGGATAAATGTCGGTAGTCAGGGTGATGGTAACGATGCCATCTTCGCTGATATCCATATCGGTCAGGCTGGGACGGCCAACAGCCTTCACATCCTGATTGATCACAGCTTCCTCATAAACCTTGGGGAAGATCTCTTCCAGACCGTCTTCGTAGAAAACGTGGGCGCCGTACATTGCTTCGATCATCTTCCGGGGAGCCTTGCCCTTACGGAAACCGGGGATCATAATGTTCTTCCGGGCCTTCATATATGCCTTCTGTACGCCGGATTCCATCAGTTCCTTGTCGATCTCAACAACAATGGTTGCCTGATTGCCATTTTTTTCAATATTCTTTACGTTCATTTTTATGTCCTCCTAAGATCAGTTGATTTTACAACCGTCATATTCAAAATTTGCATCCGAACTATTTTAGCAGATAACGGATGAATTGTCCACACTTTTCTTGAAAATTTTACATAAAAACCAAATGCGGCTTAAAATTCAGCCGATCTGCCGATACAAGCTTGTACTCTACCCCATCCCATAAGCCTTCAATAGCCAATCCGTGGCTTGGACCGTGAAGATGACCGTAGAAGCATTTTTGAACCTGATATTGATGCAGAAGCTCCAATATCTCTGGGCATTCATAACCCTTATATTTGGGCGGATAGTGGAGAAAAACCGCCTTGGGCATATCCCCTGCTTCTTTTAAGGAAGCTTCCAGCCGCAGCAATTCTCTTTTAAAAATCTTTTCATCCTGCGCACTGCTTCTACTTTCTTCAAAAAACCAGCCCCGGGTACCGCAGATCGCCCAATCGCCGTATGTAAAATGATTGTTATTCAGAATAAACTGGTCAGAAAAGCCGTGTTCATTACAAAATTTATAAAACTTGGAAGCGGTCGTCCACCAATAATCGTGATTGCCCTTCAAGATGATCTTCCTGCCGGGGATCCGGTCGATCCAGGCAAAATCCTTTTGGGCTTCCTGTAAGTTCAGTGCCCAGGAAAGATCGCCCAATATCACGGTCGTATCATCAGGTCCAATGACGGAAATTCCATCCTGAAGCTTTTCCATATAGCCCTGCCAGTTACCGCCAAAAATATCCATCGGTTTCGGTGCGCCAAGGCACAGATGCAGATCCCCGATCGCGTATAATGCCATATTTCAGCTCCTTAAATCTGATTTAACAGGGATTCGATCTGACCGTCCCGCAGACCGGTAGCACGCCGGATACAGTCCATAAAATTGGTGGGCTTTTTCTCCCACAACAATACTGTTGCACAGCTTTCACCGGTCTTTGCGCGGTAATCCTGCAGACCGCCGTACGCAACAGCGGTATAAGGATCCAAAATACAGTTGTTGGAACGGTAAACACTGGTAATAACCGGCTCGACCCGGTCTTTGCCCACAACAGAAACAAACATTCCCTTGCTTAATTGCTCTGTCATATCCGGACGGATCTGATATATTCCTTTTTTGTTGGATACGGACAAATATTTTTGTGTTTCATCCAGTCCAAACACACCGAAGATCAGCCGTTCCAGACCGGCAGGATTGGACGCGTCCAATTCTTCCGTAAAGGTGTGGACCAAACTCATACCCGTATTCATTTCACCTCTGTGCAGCAGATCCCAAGGCGCATTGTTTTCGTTGCAGGCGCACACAATCGTGCCAACAGGCAAGCCCATTTGTCTTGCATACCAAATAGCCATCACTGATGTAAAATCTCCGGAGGCAATTGCCACATCAAAGCTGTGAATATTCATTTTTTGCAGCATACCGCAAACGCCGAACAAAACCGCAATACGAATTGCTGTATTTGCCCAGTTTGTTGCTTTGAGAGCAGGATGATCCACACATAATTTTTTGTAAAGCGTGTCGCAAATATAGGAAAAATCTCCCATAGGATTATCCCAAAGCTGCGCCAAGAGAACCCGATGGCTCATTGGCAAGATTTTCGCGGCAGATTTTCCGATGCAGCAGTCCACATCCCAACCGGTGATCCGGGCTGAGAAAAACAAATTTAGAATCTGCGCAACATTTTCGCCAAAAGACTGATCTTTCAGCTTCTCGATTTGATTCTTATCACAAATCGGCATACGGAAAGGCAGATAAAAACCGCCGTCAGGGGCACGGTCCTCCGTAAGGGTTCTATGGGCTGTATAGGAATCGTTCTTACTTCTTGTTGTTGCGTACAGCATTTTTCATCACTCCTAAAGCATTGTTCCAAAAAATATCGTAAATATTATCTCTGCTCAGACCGCGCTCCAGCAGCTTGTCGGCAAGAACAGGATAATCCTGCACGCCATCAAAGCCGTCAACAAGCTTTTCACAGCCGTCCAGGTCGCCGCCAAGGGCAATATGCTTTCCGGCAGGATCTAACTCCATAAAGTGCAAAAAGTGGTCAGCAGCCTTATCCAGGTCCGGAGCCTCGCCTACAAAACTGGCGTATTGATTAAAGCCTGCCACACCGCCTGTCTGACAAATTGCCATAAACATATCATCGGTCAGATTGCGGCTAACATTGTGAATATATCGGCTGTTGGAATGACTGGCGATCACAGGCGCCTGTGTGATCTCAATAATATCCCAGAACGCTTTATCACTGATATGGCTTACATCGATAAGCATTCCGAGTCTTTGGGCTTCTTTTACATATTCGATACCCAGTTCTGACAGCCCCTCCCCTGTTGCGTGAGAACCTGTCAGCGGATTATGTTCATTCCATCCCAAGGTGGTAATTCTGAAGCCGATCTTATACAGATCCTCCAGCAGCGCGGGATCAAATTCAAAGCCCGCCGGACCTTCTATGGTCAGGACGGCAGACATTATGTTTTTTTCGTAATTATGCTCAATATCATCAGCAGAATAAGCAAGAGAAATCAGGTTTTTGTTTTTTTCAATTTCCCGAATAATACTTGCCAGCTCCAGTTCAAAAACCGTAACCGGTGATTTATGATACCACTCGGTCATTTGTGGGGTTGTAAAACATGCAAAGCACTGGGCAAATCCCGGTAACTTCCCTGCCCGGTCAAGATCCAGCATATAGCTGTTTTTGTACAGCGAGCCGCTTTCGCACAGGTCATTTCCCAAAAGAGCCAGCGCTGTATCACAGTGCAGATCAAAAACAGGAACATTCATTGAAAAGCATCCTCCAGATGACGAATGATGGGTTTCGCTGTCGCACAGCCCTCCGGCGCATAGATCTCGATCACATCAAAGCGGGACTGAAGCTCTGTAGGATATTTGGAAAGATAGTAAGCAGCCGTAGACTTGAGCCGGTTCTGCTTAAAATGATCCACAAATTCCATTGCTTCAGCAAATTGATCAGATTTCCGCAGCTTTACTTCACAAAATACAAGATATTTTTTATTTTTAACGATCAGATCGATCTCTCCAAAGCGGCACTGAAAGCCGACAGCCTGCACAACATACTTCTTTTTACGGTAAAATTCAGCAGCTGTAGCTTCACCCCAGGCGCCAAGCAGTTTTGTTTTATTCATAAAGCTTTTTAAGGAAGGTCATCCGGTGAATAGCGCAGGGACCGTGCTGTGCCAGTGCGGCATAATGCGCTTTTGTGCCGTAACCCTTATGTACATCGAATTGGTACTCCGGGTACTGCTGTGCCATCTGCAGCATAATGTCATCACGGGTCACTTTTGCCAAAATTGATGCAGCCGCAATGCTTGCACTCAGGCTGTCGCCCTTAACCACCGTCTGCACGGGAATTCCGAAATCTTTCTCACGGTTTCCGTCAATAAGAGCCAGATCCGGCTTTACAGACAGCTGCGCAATCGCCCGCTCCATTGCCAAAAAGGTTGCCTGCAATATATTGATCTGATCGATTTCCCCATTGTCCGCTAAGCCGATGCCATAAGCGATCGCTTGTTCTTTAATAATAGGAAAAAGCTCCCGACGCCGTTTATCAGAAAGTTTTTTACTGTCATTCAAACCGGGAATTTCTATGTTGGCAGGCAAAATTACCGCCGCGGCACATACAGGACCTGCCAAAGGTCCTCTGCCGGCTTCGTCCACACCGCAGATCACCTGAACGCCTTTTTCAAAGTAGCTGTTCTCGATCTGCCACATATCTGTCTGACTCATTCAGTCTGCCTCCGGTTCTTCAAAAGTAATAAATCCAAGCTTTCCGGCGCGGTATTCATCCAGCAGCACCTTGGCCATACGCTCGGTATTGATCTCACCGCGCGCCATCAGGTATCCCCTTTTCCGTCCCGCTTCTTCCAAAAGCATATAGCCCGGTGTATCTTCGGACATATCCACCTTGTAACGGGTGCGGACAGTTTCCGGATAATATTTCCACAGAACACCCATCAAATGACAGGCCAGCTCCTCTGTATCCATTATATTCTCTTTAACAGCGCCGGTGTACGCCAGCTTCATACCCACATCAGGGTCCTCAAATTTTGGCCACAAAATACCCGGCGTATCCAGCAAAAGAAGTCCTGTGTCAACAGTGACCCACTGCTTGCCCCGGGTCACACCGGGACGGTTTTCTGCTTTTGCGCCCTTTCTGCCGGATATTTGATTGATAAAGGTGGATTTGCCTACATTGGGAATTCCAACGATCATAATACGCAGCGGACGGTTCATTCCCCTTGCGGCATCCCGCTGGAGCTTCTCCTGCAGCACGCTACGGACTGTTGGTTGAAAATTGGCGATACCCTTTCTGCTTTTGCAATCCGTAGCGATGGCAGCTATTCCACGGCTGCGAAACCAGGCGATCCATCTTTTGGTTGCTTCCGGATCTGCCAGATCTGAGCGGTTCAGCACCACGATCCGGGGCTTATTGGCACATATGGAATCAATATCCGGATTTCGGCTGGACATTGGGATCCGGGCATCTACGATCTCACAGACCGCATCCACCTGCTTCAGATCTGCTTCGATCTGACGGCGTGTTTTGGTCATATGACCCGGATACCACTGGATATTCATATTTTCAGATGCCATCAGGACAACGCTCCTATTCTGCTAAGATCCTTTTCCCCTGTTACCGGGTCTACACCCGGAAACATCAGAAAAATAGCTTTTCCTACGATCTCCCGGCAATCGATCTGTCCGATCTCCGGGTCCCGGCTGTCTTTGGACACACCTCTGTTATCACCCATAACGAACACACAGCCTTCGTCAACTGTGATAGGGAAATAAACGCCTTCAAACATCGTCGTCGGTGTACTGATATAAGGCTCATCTAACACAACGCCGTCAACGGTCACAACGCCGGTTTCAAAATTAATGTCTACCTTCTGCCCTTCCGTGGCGATCACACGCTTGATAATAGGAGAACCGTCACGGTAAGTGGTGCTGGCAACGATGATATCCCCCTGCTCCGGGTCACCGGCTAACAGATCATTTAGAAGTAAAATATAATCATTATGAATAAGCGTATTATTCATAGAGGTACCGTCCACCACAGCGATCCGGAAACAAAACAAGAATACAAACAGAATAACGATCAGAATCGAACCAATATCCTTCAAATATGGAACAATACCGGTTTTTACCATTTCATCTGTATTTTTCTTTGATCTTACAGCAATTATATTTTCATCCATTGCTTCTGCCATCCTTTCGCAGATAATAAAGCTATTATATACTATTTTGAGCAATAAAAAAAGAGGGTTTCCCCTCTTTTTTTATTCAATTTTGGATTAGACCTTTTCCTTGACCTTAGCAGCCTTACCGAAGCGGTCACGCAGGTAATACAGCTTTGCACGACGAACCTTGCCCTTACGGACAGTTTCAACGTTAGCAATACGGGGAGAGTGAACAGGGAAAACCTTTTCACAGCCAACACCGTAGCTGATACGGCGAACAGTAATGGTCTCGCCGATGCCGCCATGCTTCCGGGCGATAATGGTGCCTTCAAACACCTGAATACGCTCACGGGAGCCTTCCTTGATCCGCACGTGTACACGAACAGTGTCGCCAACCCGCATTTCGGGCAGCTCTTCCTTCATGTACTGGC
>CAZLLC010000107.1:0-6247 GCA_964560245.1 uncultured Oscillospiraceae bacterium
TCCAGCCCACGGTTTACCTGTTCGGCGCAAAGTCCGCACCCGGCTATGCCCGTGCTAAGGCTATTATCCGCTATATCAACCGGATCGCCAAGCTGATCAACAACGATCCGGCTGTAGCAGATAAGCTGAAGGTGGTATTTGTGCAGAACTATAACTGCTCCTATGCCGAGCATATCATTCCTGCCGCTGATATTTCTGAGCAGATCTCTCCTGCCGGCACAGAAGCCTCCGGCACCGGTAATATGAAGCTGATGCTCAACGGCGCGGTGACCCTGGGCACACTGGACGGCGCCAACGTGGAGATCGTCAAGGAAGCCGGTATGGAAAACAACTATATCTTTGGCGCAACCGTGGAGCAGATTAACAATACCCGGAATAACTACTATCCCCGCGGTATTTACGACAGCAATCCCTATCTGCACCGGGCCATCGATACACTGGTAGACGGCACTGTTCCCACCGATGATAACCAGCGGGAGCTGTATCACGCCCTGCTGGACGGCACCCACTGGCATCAGGCAGACCACTACTTCCTGCTGCTGGACTACCACAGCTATATGGAAGCAAAGCTTCAGGCTAACCGGGATTATGCAGACCGTTTGGCCTTCGGCAGAAAGTGCCTGATGAACGTGGCCAGCGGCGCCAAGTTCTCCTCTGACCGGACCATCCGTCAGTACGCCCAGGAGATCTGGCACATCAAAGAAAATCTGTATTAAGTAAGCAAATTTATTAATTACAAATTACAAGCTACAAATTATTGTTTAGATCATTATACCTTATCTTGGGGGCTGTCTCACGAAGGTAAAACTATTCATATTGCGCCGTAGGGATACCGTCCCCGGGTGTCCGAAACTCAAAATAGCACAAAATCTGCGTAATCTTCGCAAATTTTGTGCTATTTTTCTGTGCCTATTGCGGTCACCTCTTACGGAGGTGACCCTACGAAATTATTTTAAGCCAGGGGGAGTTGATGTTTTATTTGCTCCCCCCGGCTTCACCACCCCCTTCACAAGTGCGGGGGGCAAGGTTTCTATCGATAGATTATTTAATTGTCAACTGTCAACTATTTTGTTAGCTCATCATAAACTCGTGCAGTTCCTTGATGGTGCTTTCAAAGTCGATCTTGTACATTTCCATACCGTTAACATACATCATACCGGTATAGGTCTTGCCCGATTCATTTTCAAAGGGGATCATCCGTTCGGTAATTGGGTTCTTCAGCATTGGAAGCGCTTTAAAGGCGTAGGACAAAATTTCCGTGTTGGTCAGATTGGTATTGACCAAGGGCAGGATCTCATTTGCCACCTCCATAATTTCCGAAACTGTAGCATTGGTTGCTTTTTTCATCAATTCCTGTATGACCGTGCGCTGACGGCTGGTTCGGACAAAGTCATTGTCGATCAAACGGATCCGGGCGTAAACTAACGCCTGCTTACCGTTCAGATGCTGCAGACCGGAGGATATCGGATCCCTGGTGGCGCTGTATATGTAATTTGCTTCTGCCGCAGTCAGGTCGATATCCACACCGCCCAGAATATCCACAGCCTTTTTAAAAGCTTCAAAATCCACCACCACATAGTGGTCAATATCTATACGGAAATTCAGCTCTACCGTATCGATCAGCAGCTTCGGTCCGCCCCAGGAGTAGGAGGCGTTGAGCATACCCCACACATCGCCGGTGGATTTTGGAATGCACACATAAATGGCACGCATCAGCGAAGTCAGATGGATATTGCCGGTATCATAGTTCAGGGTCACCAGGATCATTGAGTCGGAACGGCCGTTTTCGCCGGTAGATGTCCGGTCGGTACCGATCAGCAAAATATTGTCAATGTTGGCATCCTTCAAAGCTTCGATCTTCTGGATATCCTCAAATTCCTTCTGTGCTTCCTCAATATACTCCACGGAGTCGGTGGCATCCACCGTCGGTTCTTCTGCGTAAACCTCCTCATCGGACATATTGATGTCGCCGGTGATCTCCGTGCGGTCTATTTTGTTCAGAAAAATATTCACATAGATGATGCCTGCTGTCACAGCAACTACCAGCAAAAGCAGCAACATCAGCAAAATAACGGTGATAACCTTTAATGCGCGACGCTTCTTTTTAGGCTTTTTTTCAGGGGCTTCCTGCGCTGTCTGCTTAATTTCCTCTTCCACGGTAACATCTCCTAATCAGTATTCCCGGATCACAGCCTTTACAAGGCCGATGATCTGAGCGTATGTGCCGTCAATAGGTGCATAGGCATCATTTTCCGGCAACAACCAAATCTCTCCGTTTTTACGGCTGAGCCGCTTGACGGTTGCTTCATCCTCAATACGGGCCACCACGATCTGTCCGTCCTCAGCAGTCTGCTGGGGGCGGATCACCACCTTATCCCCATCTAAAATACCGGCGCCGATCATACTGTCGCCCCGGACCCGGAGGGCAAAGCAGTCCGGATCCCCATCCCAGGGCATCTGGGCTTCCACATTTTCCACTGCCAAAATCGGCATACCGGCAGTAACCACACCCACAACAGGAATGTAGCCTGCCCGCTGCGTAGTCACCACTGCCCGCTTACGACCCTTTCCGGCAGCGGCGTTTAACGCGCCCTTGGCCTGCAGCTGCTGCAGGTGGTAGCTGACCGAGGCTGTAGAACGCAGCCCCACCGCCGCACCGATCTCACGAATAGAGGGGGCATATCCGTTTTCCAATGTAAACTGGCGAACAAACTCCAGTATTTTTTCAGCTTTATCGGTGGTTCTTGCCATAAAATGCCCTCCTGCTTATCATTTTATCTCATAATAGCACAAATGGACGAAAAAGCAAACATTATTTTATTGCCCCCCTTTCCATTCGGACATAGAATAGACTGAAAGGAGCATAGATATGGAGCAATTTGACAGTGAACGGGCAAAACGGGTGTGGCAGCGGGTGCAATCGGGAACTACACCCCAACAGCAAGAAAATCAGCAGACGCTTCACGGCTTGATCCAACGGGAATTGTCCGACGGGGCGGTATATCAGCAGCTTTTGCGTAAGCTGCAGGGCAGGGAACATAATGCTATCCGGCAGCTTTACGAACAGAAAATGCGCAATGCAGCCATATTAAGAGGGATCTGCGCCCTGGCAGACGGTACAGTACCGGCTTTGACCCCTTATCCTGCTGCCGACGCCCCTGCCGCGGTGCTGCTGCGCCGGTGTTACGGACGGCAAATGCAGAGCCTTGCAGAGTATGAAAACAGGAAAACAGATCCCCTGTACGGAAAGGTTTTTCAGCAGTTGGCACAGCAAGAACTTTTAAGCTGCTGCACGCTGCTGGAGCTGCTGGGCAGAGAACAGAAAAAGAATTCCGGAGCAGCACAGAAACACTATTAAAATATCCACATCCCTTATGAAATTGTAAATTAGAATTCAGCGCAAAAGCTTTGGCGTATACCCCAAAGCCCCCCTGCAGATTTAAAAAATGAATTAATCATTGGTTACTGCAGGGGAGGTGGCCGAGCGGAGCGAGGTCGGAAGGGTTATCGTGTTTTTCCACCCCTCAGTCAGCGGCTCATCCCTCACCGCTGACAGGGGCTGTCTCAAAATGATTTCGTAGGGTCACCTCTCCCGAGGTGACCGCAACCTACATAGAAAAATAGCACAAAATTTGCGAAAATTACGCAGATTTTGTGCTGTTTTTGCCTTTCGGACACCCGGGGACGGGTGTCCCTACGGCTCAAAAATGGATGGTTTTACCTTAGTGCGCCAGCCCCCTCACAAGTGCGGGAGCCAAGCTAAGGAATAATGCGCTAAACAATAATTTATTCTCAGGAATAAATAACTTTGAGGGTGTCGTGTGACACCCTCAAAATTATTTTTTTGTGCTTCTGCCCGTTTATTCCGGCAAAAACCAAATATTCAGATCCACATCGCCGGTAATGCCCGGCACAGTGCCGGTGCAGGAATACTGCCAAAAATCCACCGCGTAGGGAAAATCCGGAGACATCTCATAATACGCCAGCCACAGCTTATAATCCTGCAGCTTCTCCATATCCAGTTGGTTGTGCCCCTGAAAGGCATTAAAGTACACCGCCGGCTCATAGCCTGCTGTTTCGATCATTTCACAGAAGGCAACGGTGGCTTCCGTTAAAACATCCCGGTCAACATGGGCAGTTCTTGCTTCCGTGCTGACCCACTCCCAGTCGAATACCACCGGCAGCTCCAGCTCCCAGCCGATGATCTGCTCCAGCGCAAAACAGGCTTCCTCCACTGCTTCCCCGGCGTTAATGGCCTGAGAGTAAAAGTAAGCACCTACTTGCAGACCGGCAGCCTTAGCGCCTTCATAGTACTCCGCGGAACGGTCATCGGTATACAGCGTGCCTTCGCTGGTACCTCTGCCGCCTACACGGATGAACACAAATTCCACGCCGGCGCTTTTTACAGCCGTCCAATCGATCGTTCCCTGAAATTTGGAAACATCGATGCCCAAGGCATAATCTTTGGTCAGACAAGTCATATAGCCGTTTTCATCCAGCGCAAATTCCCCCTGCTGGTGGGGAAAGGTGGTTTCTTCCGTGGTGGTGATCTCAGGCTCCTGCTGTTCGGCAGAAGGTGTCGCCAGCACAAGGATCAGCACCGCCAGCAAAACAGCAGCAGCCGCTGCAATGCCCCAAAACAGGTACTTTTTATTGATCTTTTTTGACAATTTACGGACTATTGCCTGTAAATTGCCTGCTTTTTCCAAAAGGGGCATACAAAACTCCTTCTTTATTCCGCGTCAGCAATGGGACGCAGAACACTGTAATCGTCAAAACGGGTATCGTGGACATCCGTCAGAAATACCACCCGTGCCGCCGGATCTTCAAACCCGAAGGCCGCGGCTGCCGCGGCTGCGCCGGCTGCTGCCGTATCGGTCAGGTAAACACGGCTTCTGCCTGTGGGCTGCTCAAAGTGGCTTGTGACCGCAAAGGACAGGGTAAAATTGTCTGACGCACAGGCATTGACCAGGGTCTGTGCCGTTTTTGCCAGTGTTTCGGCTTTATCGCCCTTAAAGACGATCTTGTCGGTTTCCGGGAAGTAATAATCGTAGAACATCACTTCGTCAAAGCCCAGGCTCTTTAATTCGTTGGCGATCTGCGCCAGATAGCCCACGGTACCGTCGCTGGCAGGATTCAGCCAGTAGCAGCCGTTGCTATCCATCCACAGGTAGCCTGCCGCCACCGGCAGACCGTCGCTGACGTGATCCAGTCCGTAAAGCCGGTCGCACAGGGCAGGCAGACGGGCAATGGCATAGTAATTGCCGTCGCAAAGCTCCTCGATCAGCGCGTCCATCGCCTCAATATCCAGATCCGAATTGCGATTTTCGCTGACGGTGGACGAATAGAAAAAGTTGCCGTAAATACTTTTCACATCGATCATCACCGGCGTGCCCTTGGGCAGCTTCCGGATCTGCTCCCGCACAGCACTCAGGTCTGTTTCCAGCTCCCGGGCGGTGATGTAATAGCCGATGATCTGGGTCAGCTCCTTGTTGGTATTGATGGCGTTTTCACCCTCGTTATAGTAAATACCCACAGTTTCCTCCACCACCGGCGGCTCCGCGCGGACACCGCTGAGCTGCTCAGAGGACTGGGAAAAATCCAGCTTTACACCGCTGTCACGGGTAAAAACCACAAACCGGTTCAGCCACGCCAGCCAGCACAGCCATACCGCCAGCGCCACCACAGCCACCACGGCAAAGCCGATCCCCAGCTGCTTTAAAAAGCTGCGGGTGCGGTAGGGAATGATCATAGTCCTTTCCTCACTTTCAGGCACCGCCAGTCCTCCTGCTGCTTCAGGTCCACGACGGTCAAATGTTCTTTTTGAAGCGCTTCCAGTACATCGTTAAGCCTTGTATCCAAAATGCCCGACAGCAGCAAGGTGCTCTCCGCGCTTAAAAAGGCAGGAAGTACCGGCGCAAGACCGATGATCACATCTGCAACGATGTTCACCAGCACCAAGGCATACGCTTCCCCGGAAAGCCTTTCCATCAGCTTTTTATCGGCAGTCACATTGCCGGTCAGCGCCGTAAATTCAGGGCCCGGCTGTGAGGTGTATTTGTCGAGAGCGGAAAACCCGGGTCGTAAAACGGCATGGGATCTGATCGCCGTCCGAAAAAGCAACGGGCTTCTCATCAACATGGACAGTCAGGCGCCGAATACAGTCGTGCGGGAATGGCTTTCGGTCAGGGATTACAGCGTCATACATCCGGAGTATGTTTACGGTGATTCCCGCATCGATTTCTAT
>CAZLLC010000108.1:0-6229 GCA_964560245.1 uncultured Oscillospiraceae bacterium
TGTTCTTGCGAGCGTCACGGCAAGCCTTGCAGCGCTGGGGCTCGTTCTGGAAGCCACGCTCTGCGTAGAATTCCTGCTCACCAGCGGTGAAAACGAATTCGTTGCCGCACTCTTTGCAAACTAAAGTCTTGTCTTCGTACATTGGTATTACCTCTCTTTGGTTAGATGATGCCCCGTGGAATCCTGCCGGTATAGACTGGTTATAACCCAGGGTCTGATATTATGATGCAATGCACCACAAAATGGATTATATACAAGTTTTTTGAATTTGTCAATCCTCAATAAAAGAAAAAATAAGAAAAAATCGGTAGTTATGCAATTTTTACAAAAAATATCACCCGATATCAAATGATTCCTGACCGTTGTAGGGGAGGTGCAGATGGTTATACGCAAGGGCGGTGACACAGCGGCCGCGGGGTGTGCGGGTCAAAAATCCCAGCTGCATCAGATAGGGTTCGTACACATCCTCTAATGTCACGGCTTCTTCGCCGATGGTGGCGGCAAGGGTCTCCAGTCCCACAGGTCCACCGCCGTAATTGCGGATGATGGCGGTGAGCATCCGGCGGTCGATAGCATCCAGTCCCAGCTCGTCCACATCCAGCCGCTGCAAGGCAATGTCAGCCGCTTCTTTTGTGATCACACCGTTACCCATAATTTGAGCAAAATCACGGACACGCCGCAGAAAACGGTTGGCGATCCGGGGCGTGCCCCGGCTTCTGGAGGCGATCTCCAAAGCACCCTCCGGTTCGATCTGCATACCCAGAATGGTGGCAGACCGGGTGACGATCCTTGCCAGTTCTTCTGTGGTATACAGCTCCAAACGCAGGCTAACGCCAAAACGGTCACGCAATGGCGCGGAAAGCTGTCCTGCACGGGTGGTGGCGCCTACCAAGGTAAATTTGGGCAGATCCAAACGGATGGAGTTGGCGGAAGGCCCCTTGCCCACAATAATATCGATGGCAAAATCCTCCATAGCCGGGTACAGGATCTCTTCAACTACCCGATTTAAGCGGTGGATCTCGTCGATAAACAGAATATCACCGGGGCTCAGGTTGGTCAGCAGCGCAGCCAGATCACCGGGTTTTTCGATGGCAGGACCGGAGGTGATGCGGATACCGGCACCCATTTCGTTGGCAATAACACCTGCCAATGTGGTCTTGCCCAAACCGGGAGGGCCATACAGCAGCGTGTGATCCAGCGGCTCGTTGCGCAGCCGGGCAGCTTCAATGTAAACGGACAGATTTCCCTTTGCTTTTTCCTGACCGGTATAGTCCTGCAAAAATTTGGGGCGCAGACCGATCTCACCTGCGTCCTGGGGCGCAAAGGTAGGGGAAATAATAGGGGAGGACAGTTCCTCGGAAAATTCTAAACTCACGGTATACCTCCGGTATAATTGACAATTGACAATGGACAATTGACAATTATTGTATTTTTGAAGATTTTACAATAGATATTAATAGTTTTTCTAATTCAGAACAATCATTTATGATGGAATGAAACCCCGAATCATCCAAGTATTGCGTTTCATACATTAAGCGAAGCCAATAGTTTGTTTCGTAAGCTTCCTTCAGTGCAATATTTAGCTTGTTGACAAAATCAGGACGACTTTGGGCCTGTTGCGCTTCAGAAACATTTGCGCCAATGCTTGTACCACAGCGCATTAACTGCTTAGACAGAATATATTCCTTTTTCTCAGTTTGCAAATACCTGCACAAATTAACGACACGCACAGCAAAGCGAAAACTTTTTTCTTGTACAGCATTATACATAGTTTCTTGAGCACTCCATTTTCGTAATTGTCCATTGTCAATTGTCAATTGTCAATTGCGTGCTACCATAGCCCGTAGGGCGTGGCGGATCAGTTCTTCTGTGGATGCTTTTGGATCGGCACCCTTCAGGGCAGCGGCGATCTCAGCAGGGGAGTAGCCCAATTCCTGCAGAGCGGCATTAGCCATTGCCAGGCTGTTGGTGGGGGCCGGGGCGGCGGTAACACTGGGACCGGAGAAATCCAGTTCCACAGAGCTGCCGCCGATCTTGTCCTTCAGCTCCAAAATGATCCGCTGGGCAATTTTTTTACCGATGCCCTGCGCGGCAGTCAGCAGCTTTTCGTCACCGGTCATCACTGCCAGTGTGAAGTTTTGCGGTCCGGCGCTCAAAATCGCCATAGCAGCCTTAGGACCAACGCCGTTGACGGTAGTCAGCAGCTCATAGCACCGCTGTTCTTCCCGGCTGGAAAAGCCGTAGATATCGTATGCATCTTCCCGAATGGCTTCGGTAATAAAAAGCTTTGCAGTTTGATTCAGCTTCAGCTGGGCAGAAGTATAAGCAGTCACACGGCAGCCGTAGCCCACGCCGCCACAGTCGATCACTGCAAGACCGGGCTCTAACACCGTGACAGTACCGGATAAATAATAAAGCATAAAGTGTACTCCTTTCCAATGGATCCCTTTTGTGGGCAATGCTGTCAACTTAGGCGGATGCGTGAGTAATTGCTCCGCACCCTTGGCTCCCCTTGGAGGGGAGCTGTCAAAAATCGGCTCTTCACAACCGATTTTTGACTGAGGGGTGGGAGGATGTAATTGTTACACATCCGCATTATCGATTCATCCGCAAACCCCTCCGCCCAGTGTGCGCACTGGGCACCTCCCCTGCAGGGGAGGCTATGGGTGGATTCCTTTAAGAGTTGATGGCATTGTCCTTTGAGGGGAGCTGTCTGCGTTAGCAGACTGAGGGGTGATGTTCGCCCCTTTCGGCAGCCCTTGCAGGCGGCTGCTACCTGCCCTCAAGGGAAGGTTTTTAATTGTGCCAGCAGGGAAGTGCTGGAACGGGCATGGCACAGGGCAATAGCAATGGCATCAGCGGCATCGTCAGGCTTGGGCATTTTGTCAAGATGCAGCAGCCGCTTAGTCATATCCATCACCTGATGCTTGGTGGCGTTGCCGTAGCCCACCACAGATTGCTTCACCTGCATAGGTTTATACTGAAACAGGGGGATCCCTGCCTGCCGAACGGCTAACAGAATAACACCGCGGCTTTGCGCCACACCGATGGCAGTAGTAACATTGTGACCGAAAAACAGTTCTTCGATGGCAACCGCCTCCGGCTGCGCCACCTTCAGAAGCTCGGTCATATCATTATAAATGATCTCCAGCCGGGCGGAAAAATCCATACCGGCAGGGGTGGTGATGGCACCGCAGCGCAGAAGCTGAGAGCTGCCCCGCTGGGCATCGATCAAACCGAAGCCGGTGATGCCGTAGCCCGGGTCAATACCCAAAATCCGCATAGTGCTCACCTCAAAAAGGAGTATAGCACATTTGTTTTGTTTTTTCTACTATAATTTCACTAAATATAAAGCTTTGACTGAATGTAGATGAAGTACCGAGACGTGTGGTTTTCTTTATACAAAAACAGTGCAAGCGATCAAATCTCACTTACACTGTTTATATTCAGGAATGAGATTCGATGAACGCTCGAATCGCTAAGAAAACTTCACCCACATCTTTGAAATCAGAAAGAGGAAGCCCCTTTTCAATGGGTGCGTCGGTTTCCTCGTCACAAATCATACAGACCGCTTCGCAATCTATGCATATATTAAATTCGTGCGTTTTGCGCATGATCTGCAGGTCAATGGTGTTATTATGTGTTTCTGCAAAGATAACTTTTCCGTCTGTGAGACCTTCAAATTGGTTCCGCTCAAACTCTTTCCAAAGTTCACCGAACAATCCGTTGCGGATAAAATCTGTATCATTGCCATAAGCCGCAACATATAATTGTCTGTGCTTTCGCGCCAGATGCAGACAAACAAAAAAAGTAATTATCGTATATATGATCAGGGTTCCAAGGCAGAATAAAAGCGGTTTAGGGTCTTTGTCCACATTGCGAAAAGCAGCAATTAAGCATACGAGGATTGCAATAAGAAAAATAACCAATGTTTTTATGATAATTCCTCTGCGAACATCAAACCGCCGATATTCTTTTTGTGCCGGTGTCAATTCTCTGTTGCGCATTTTTCTCATCCGCTTTCGCTAAAAACCTTTATTTTTCCGACGCAAATGCCGGGTGCGTTCCATTCAGGATCTGCTGTGTCATTTGTTGGGTTTGGGCTACCCAAGCCGGGAATTTTTCTTTTAAGCTGTTAATGTGTTCAGCGGTTTTTTCTGCATTGCCCATCGCCGCATATAAAATTGCCGCTGTGGCATCTGCACCAGGCTGGGCAGGATATTGCTGTGCTGCTGTCCAAGCGTTTTCTGCTTCCGGGTATTGATGGAGCATAGTCAAACAGGATGTTAAATTTGTATAAGCAGAGCCAAGTATGATCTCATCCTTATCCTTTTCAGACATTTCCAACAAACAGTCAATGGCTGTTTTGTAGTAACCCTTCGCTTTTTCAAATTGTGCTGCGGAATGTGCGGCTTTTGCCAGCTTCAGGTAGGGTAGATAAAAGCGATGACCGATTTCTCCGGCTTTCTCATACCATTCCAGCATCTGCTCTCGTGCACCGCCCATCTCAAAGCATAGTCCTACAAAAAAAGCCCAGGCGGCTTTGTCCTCATCATAAACGCAATGTGGATGGATTTCCTTTAGAAGTTTCATGCCTTGCTTCACTTCTCGTCTGCTGATGTGGTTTAGAGCATTGATTAGCAAAATGCGTACTTGCTGGTTTTCAACAAAGGCTGGCTCCAAAATAGGACCAAACGCCTGCTGATGTACTTCCCAACTCTGTCGCAGAGCAAATTCTGCGCTTTCAAAATCAATTTGGGGATTGTCCACGATATACACCGCCTTTTCTTTTATTATATCACAAGGCGGCAAAATTGCAAGAAAATGCGGGCGAACGCAGTTCGCCCCTACGTAGAAAGGGCAAAAATCCCTAATTTCTATTGATTTTTCGGGACAAGTATGGTATCAAGCCTCCCCTGCAGGGGAGGTGGGCGAGCAAAGCGAGGTCGGAAGGGTGAAAAAGTTGTTTTGTGATGGTTTTCCACCCCTCAGTCAGCGGCTCGTCCCTCACCGCTGACAGCTCCCCTCAAAGGGGAGCCATTGGTGCGTTAAACAATAAATTTACCGCAGCAAAAAATACCTTCTCCCGGGGAGAAGGTGCCCCGGAGGGGCGGATGAGGAACGGCGACATCTGTAAGTTTAGAAAATGTCTGTTTCTGCGTACAAATCGGCAATTTTTTGCCCGCATTCCTCATCAGTCACCTACGGTGACAGCTTCTCCCTGGGAGAAGCTATGCGCCTTCGGCGCATACTGGTGATATAAACAATAATTTAGCTTAGATGGTATAAGGTGGCAGGGACTGTCTTACTAAGGTAAAACCATCCATTTTGAGCCGTAGGGACACCCGTCCCCGGGTGTCCGAAACAAAAAAACAGCACAAAATCTGCGTAATTTTCGCAAATTTTGTGCTATTTTTCTATGTAGGTTGCGGTCACCTCGGGAGAGGTGACCCTACGAGATCATTTTAAGACAGCCCCTTAATGTATTTAGATTCTTGCTACGCCGGTTTTCTTGGCAGCTTCGGCAACCGCCTTGGCAACGGCAGGGCCTACCCGCTTGTCGAAAGCGGCGGGGATGATGTAGTCCTCGCACAGCTCCTCGTCGGAGATCAGGTCAGCCAGAGCCTGTGCCGCGGCCATCTTCATTTCCTCATTGATATCGCTGGCGCGGACATCGAAGGTACCTCTGAAAATGCCGGGGAAGGCCAGAACATTGTTGATCTGGTTGGGGAAGTCGCTGCGACCGGTGGCGATCACACGGGCGCCACCTGCCTTGGCGTCTTCCGGGAAAATCTCAGGAGTGGGGTTGGCACAGGCAAAGATGATGGAATCCTTAGCCATGGTCTTGACCATTTCAGTGGTCAGTGTGCCGGGGCCGGACACACCGATGAACACATCGGCGTCCTTGATCACATCCTCCAGCTTGCCGCAGACTTTGTCCAGGTTGGTGACCTGTGCCATTTCCTCCTTGATCCAGTTCAGATTCTCACGGCCTGCGTAGATGGCACCGGTACGGTCGGTCATAATCACGTTCTTAAAGCCGGCACTCAGCAGCAGCTTTACAATGGCGATAGCGGCAGCGCCTGCGCCGGAGGTGACGATCTTGATATCTTCCTTCTTCTTGCCAACCAGCTTGACGGCATTCATCAGACCTGCAAGGGTGATCACGGCAGTGCCGTGCTGATCATCGTGGAAGATGGGAATGTCGCACTTTTCCTTCAGCTTGCGC
>CAZLLC010000109.1:0-3641 GCA_964560245.1 uncultured Oscillospiraceae bacterium
TCGAAAATGCAACTAAAACTTGGGAGCGTCGCTTCACAGTGACGCTCTTTTTGCCGATGTTAATCGCCGTTGCTTGTAGCAACGGTGTCCTCTCCGCAGAGAGGTGGGTCGGCAAACGCCGACTCGGAGGGAGAGAATATGACAGAATTATCTCTCCCCCAGTCGAAAATCAAAGATTTTCGCCAGCCCCCTCGTCAGAGGGGGCCAAGTGTCGGCGCATACATATTACACCGCTAAAATCTAATTCATAGCTTCTGCCGGACACAGTGTTTTTGTGTGTCAAGTGAAACACACCTTGTTGCATTTTTTACAGATATCCAGTATAATATTTTTTAGAATTCTGGAAATGTAAGGATGTGGCGAAATGAAACGGATTTTTAGTATCCTCTTGGTCGTGACTCTGCTTGTGGGGATGGTGCCTGCGCCTGCGTATGGGGCGGAGGTTTCCCAGGCTGCAACACAAAATAATGAAGTTACCGCCCAGGGTACCAACAGCCTTGGCGTGATGCTCAGTGACGAAATTGAGCAGACCCAGGTGAAAACCGGTACCGGCTCCAATATCCGGAGTCTGGAAATTGCCGATGGCGTGGCAACTGTGACCTACTGCGCTTTGGAGCAGGCCAATTTGGTGGTGGCGCTTTACAGCGAGGACGGTCAGCAGCTGCTGCTTTCTGCCAATACGGTGGTTGAGCCGGAGGAAACAGTGGCTTCCGTTACCTTAGAAGGGGATATCCCCCAGTATTTTATGGCATCGGCCTATTTGCTGGACGTCTATGACTATTCGCCCCTGTGTACCGCTTATGAAACGCCTATGTATACCCAGGAGATGCAGACGCTTTTATCATCTACTGTCAGCGATTACGACCCGGATCGGGTTCTGAATTTAGACGGGGATGAAACCACAAACTTTGCGGTTTACGCGGAGCAGACCATTGCCGTTACATACATTGAGGGCGTCAATACGGTAACCGCGGCAGATGCGGACAACGCTGTTTATACCATCGAAAATGCCGACGAGCAGTTTACGGCTTTGCAGGCAGGGGATGTGGTGGTGTACCCTTACGGGGAAAATGAGCTGATGATCGTCAAGGTGGAGACCATCGCCGTGGAGGGCACGACAGTGACCGTCACCGGCGGCAATGTGGAGATGGAGGAGGTATTTTCCCACCTGAAGCTGGAAGCTGCCGGAAACAGCGGTGATGCCCAATTTGATGGCACCGATGCCAGTGAAGGCGTAACCTATTTGGGAATGAATACCCAGCAGCCTATGCTGCTGACGGATGAAACGGACAGTAATGCCACCGAAGCAAATCATTCGCTGGATTATGAGTTGGACCTTGTGGAAGGCGAGAGCTTCAGCATTAGTGGTATTTTGCAGCTTGAGATCGGGCTCACACTGGACTATTACATTTCGCCCTCTTATCAGCAGATGCTGTTCCAGATGAAAAATGACCTGACAGTTTCTGCCCAGGTGGAGGCGGAAAGCCCCTGGAACCCCAGCTTTGAGCTGAAAGGCTTGAGCATTCCGCTTTTAGCGGGCGCTGTGGTGGTGGGGGTGCGTCCCGGCGTGGAGCTTTCTTTGACCCTGACCGGTACCTTCAGCGCCAAATTATCCTCTGTTGACGGTTTTTCATTCTGCCACGACCTGACCGGCTGGACCTGCACGGACCTGAGTACCACGCCCCAGGTGGAACTCAGCAGTGAAATTGAGGGAGAATTAAGCATTGCCCTTTATGTGGAACCTCATATTGGCCTGATCGGCGGTGTGCTTGCGGATGTTTCAGTAAAGCTGAGCATTGGCGGCAGTATTACTGCCGGGATCAGTACGTCATCTGAAAAAACAGAGGAGATGATCCATCAGTGTACCAGCTGTATAGACGGCGATATTAAAGTGTTTCTGAAATTAGAAGCAGAGCTTCAGTTCCTGAAGATGGATTTTCTGACCTTCCCGGTGGAATTGGCAGATATTTCCATAAAGCTGACGGATTTTTATGCCTGCAGCTGCCACGATTCCGGGCTTCAATGGGGCGAATGTCCTCAGATCCTGTATCAGCTCGTGGCGCAGGTGTATGATGAACGGGAAGCTCCTGTTGCAAATGCCACGGTCAGCGCAAACGGCGAAAAGGCGCTGACCAACGAAAACGGCGTGGCAGCCCTCTATCTGCCGAAAAAAGAGTTTACCGTCACTGCTCAATATGAGGGTGTAAGCTGCGAAAAGACGGTTTACGCAGATCAGGCGCAAAAGGTGGCGCTCCATCTTGGCGTAGAAAGCAGCTCCAATGCGTTCCACAATCAGGGTGTTACGCAGGTGGATCTGATCGCCGCCGTGGGCAATGTGATCGGCTCCGGTATGTGCGGAAGCGATGCTTCCTGGATTTTGTACGAAAACGGTTTGTTGCAAATTCGTGGCACAGGCAGTGTGACCAGTGCCCCCTGGTTGGACTATACATCCAGCATCCAGTATTTAAAAATCGATAATGAGATCTTTTTTGGTGTTAGCTATGCGTTCCGGGATTGCGTGAATTTGGTTAGTGTCCGGATACCGGCAAAGTTGAGTACCGGCTATCTGTTCAATGGCTGCGCCAATATAACCAGTATACACTTTACCTGCCCGGAGGGCAGCACTGTTTCCATGCCGAATTATCAGTATTATAACCAGTGGATATCAGATCACTGCAGAGATAGCTTGAAGACTGTCGTGATCGACGAGGGTGTTACGCATATTGGCAGTATGACCTTTGTAAATTGTTTGAAATTGGAAAGTGTCAGCTTGCCTTCTACACTAACCAGTATCGGCGGACAGGCTTTTCAAGGCTGCACCGGACTGACAACCATCGCATTCCCGGAAGGCATGGAAACAATAGAAAACTATGCCTTTACCGGATGTACCGGACTGGTTACGGCAGTGCTGCCGGACAGCGTGCAGACATTGGGCAATTATGCCTTCCAGAATTGCAGCAGCCTTCAAAATGCAGGCGGCCCCGGCAGTTTGGAAAGCATTGGAAAGTATTGCTTTAATGGCTGTACTAATTTGAAAGCATTTACACTTTCAGAGCATTTGACTACCATACCTGAATACTGCTTTTACAATTGCAGTAGCCTTGAAAAGATCGTCATTCCAAACACTGTTACATTGATAAACCACTATGCCTTCAATAATTGCACAGGGCTGACCGATCTGACTATTCCTGCGCATCTTCAAGCGGGTAATTATTTTAACGGCTGCGTAAATATCACCAGCATACACTATACTTGTGCTGCGGGCAGCGCCGTTTCAATGCCGGATTATCAATATTATTACAACTGGGCAGCCAAATACTGCAGAGATAGCTTAAAGACCGTCGTGATCGACGAGGGTGTTACGCGTATTGGCAGTATGACCTTTGTAGATTGTTTAAAGTTGGAAAGTGTCAGCCTGCCATCAACACTAAAGAGCATCGGCTGGCAGACATTTCAAAATTGCCCCGAACTGACAACCGTTGCATTTCCGGAAGGTATGGAAACGGTAGAAAGTTATGCCTTTAACGGCTGTACCGGATTGGTTACGGCAGTGCTGCCGGACAGCTTGCAGACCCTGGGCGAGTACGCCTTCCAGAATTGCAGCAGCCTTCAAAATGCAGGCGGCCCCGGCAGTTTGGAAA
>CAZLLC010000109.1:3741-6221 GCA_964560245.1 uncultured Oscillospiraceae bacterium
CAATTGCAGTAGCCTTGAAAAGATCGTCATTCCAAACACTGTTACATTGATAAACAGCTATGCCTTCAATAATTGCACAGGGCTGACCGATCTGACCATTCCTGCGCATCTTCAAGCGGGTAATTATTTTGCCGGTTGCGTAAATATCACCAGCATACACTATACTTGCCCAGAGGGCAGCACCGTTTCAATGCAGGATTATGAAGGACATTACAACTGGGTAGTCAAATACTGTAGATATAGTTTGAAGACCGTTGTGATCGACGAGGGCGTTACGCATATTGGTAATATAACCTTTGCGGAATGCTCAGAACTGGAAAGTGTCAGCTTGCCTTCTACACTAACCAGCATAGGCGGTCAGGCATTTCAAAATTGCACCAGCCTGACCGAACTGTATTTTACCGGTGATGCGCCTGCAGTTAGCGGTAATACATTCAATTCCGTTACTGCGATCGTGTACTATCCGGAGAATAACACCACCTGGACAGCTTCTGTGATGCAAAACTATGGCGGCAGTCTGACCTGGACGCCTTACACACCGGAAGCTGCCGCCATAGCAGAACCGGAAAGCACAGAACCGGCAGTGAAAAAGGCGGTTCGGGCGGTTTCCGGCGGCACACAGGAAGAAACGGTGTTTGATACCAAGGTGATCAAAACTTCTTCCTTTACAAATCTTGTTGCTGGTGAAGAGTATGCGGTTTTGGTGCTGAAAAAGCTGAGCCTGCAGCAGCCCCTTGCGCCGGATAATCTGCTGTATGTTACCCAAGCTGTTGCGGATGAAAACGGAGCGCTTTCGGTGCAGTACACCGTGCCCGAGGATGGCTTAACCACCTATGCGGTGGCCTGCGGACCCTCTGACCGGGATTTAAGCGATGCGGTGATCAGCGTGCGTCCCCAGGCGGAAAACGGAAAACTGAAAACCGTTGCCGTTGAAGTGATCTATGACGGTAAGGTATTGACGGAAGGGGAGGACTACACCCTGACAGGCACCGTCAGCTATACACAAAGCGGCACCTATACCTGCTATGTCCGGGGCATCCGGGCGTATACCGGCTTTGTGGAATGCAGCTACACCGTAGAGCAGGTGGAGGTAGAAAACTGGAATTTGATCTTGGGCGATGCCATCGGTATGAATTTCTACACCGCACTGCCGGACAGCTTCCTGGAGAATACGGAGGTTCAGATTACTGTAAACGGAGAAACCTCTGTCTACAACGGCACGCAAGCCCAAAAGGATGCCCAAACCGGACTTTACGGCTTCAGCACCCAACTGGCAGCTGCTCAAATGACAGAGGCGGTGACAGTTACCCTGTCTGTGGACGGTTTTGAAGTGGATACAAAGACCTATACGGTTCGCCAGTATGCCGACTACATTTTGGAGGAAGCCAACGGCTTTGACGAAAAGACCAAAACGCTGGTATCCCATATGCTGGCCTACGGCGGCGCTGCCCAGACCTATTTTGGCTACAATGAGGATGCCTTGGCAAGCGCGGGTATATCCGTCAGCCAGCAGATACCTGCCGGTGACGGAGAAGTCGGTATCCAGGGCGCGGTGGACGGTGTAAATCTTTACGGCGCGTCCCTGCTTTACCGCCACAAGACTGCCGTGCGTTTCTACTTTACGGGGGAAATTCCGGAGGGTGTTACATTTACAGTGGATGCTACAGAGTATACACCTGTTGTAAAGGATCAGATGTACTATGTGGAGATCACCGGTATCGATCCCCAGGAGCTGGATGCGGATGTGACACTCGTTATATCCGACAGCGCGGATACTCTGCAAATTTCCTATGCTCCTACAGACTATATTTACAGGATGTATCATAAAGCCGATGCCGCTGAAACGGTCAAAGCACTGCTGCTGGCACTGTATAACTACCATTTGGCAGCCCAGGCTTATGCGCAATAAGACAACAAAAAATTGGACTCCACATTTGAAGTGAAGTCCAATTTTTTATAACTTAATGACACTGTTTTTATGGGGGAGGTATTAGGCCGTAACCGGGTGAGTATTTACTTTGCCGAAAGGTCTACGGCTTTTCTAAGAATGGTAAAAGCCGGAACGGGGCAGGGCAGCTGCATATAAAACTGCATCTGGGGCTTTTTGGGCTCATTTAGGGGCTGACCGTCCAGCTCCTGCATCAGGGGAACGGTTACGGGGAAGGGGCGCAGATCCGGCCCTACAGCCTCCAGCTCCTGGCCCGCGGAGAATTTATTGCGCAGGGAGCACAGCGCCAATCCCTTTTCGTCGCAGCTTTCCACAATGGCAGCCACCTGATATTCCCGGATATACCGGGAGTTTTCTGTGTACTGACCGGGATGCCCGAAATAAAAACCTGTGGAGTAGATCCGGTGAGAGACCTTTTCTACCTCATCCCGCCATACAGGATCAGCAGGTCTGCCTGCTGCCAGATCGTCGATTACGTGGCGGTAAGCGCCGGTGACGATGGCGGCATAGTAGGCAGATTTTGCCCGGCCTT
>CAZLLC010000110.1:0-6203 GCA_964560245.1 uncultured Oscillospiraceae bacterium
GTGAGGTGGGCAACGCCAAGTGCGGCGATATTATGAAGATCTACCTGAAGATCGAAAATGATGTGATCGTGGATGTGAAATTTGAGACCTTTGGCTGCGGTTCTGCCATCGCCTCCAGCTCTATGGCAACAGAAATGATCAAGGGTAAGCCCATTTCTGAGGCTTTGAAGCTGACCAATAAGGCAGTTGCGGAAGCTTTGGACGGTCTGCCTGCCCACAAGATGCACTGCTCTGTGCTGGCTGAGGAAGCCATCAAGTCCGCCCTGAAGGACTATTATGACCGCAACGGTATTGCATACGACAAGACCCAGTTCCCTGATTGTGACGATTGCGTCCACTGCCACGAATAAGCTATGATCGTATCGACAAAAGGACGCTATGCCCTGCGGGTGATGGTGGGTCTGGCTTTAAAGGGCGAGGGCGAATACATCCCGCTGAAGGAGATCGCGGAGGAGGAAGAAATATCCCAAAAGTACCTGGAGGCCATTATGACTACCTTGTCCAAGGCTGGCTTTGTGGATGCGGTTCACGGCAAGGGCGGCGGCTACCGGCTAAACCGGAAACCGGAAAACTATACCATCGGCAGCATCCTGAAGCTGACGGAAGGCGGTCTTGCCACGGTGTCCTGTACCACACAGGGTCCGTCTGCCTGCTCCAGAAGCACCTGCTGCAAGACCCTGCCGATGTGGGAAAAGCTGGATAAGATGGTGGACGACTTTTTCGAATCCATTACATTGCAGGATATTCTCAACGACAGTCATTGAAACAAATCAGAACTTAGCGCAGCATCCAATGCCTCCCCTGTAGGGGAGGTGGCACGGCGTAGCCGTGACGGAGGGGTTTGCAGAGGCGTAAAAATGGCAATACTAATTTGTTCCGTTAACCCCTCAGTCAGCTTCGCTGACAGCTCCCCTACAGGGGAGCCTTTAGTGCGCTAAGCAATAATTTACAGTGGACACCATAATTGTCAATTAAAAGAGCGTTGCATTTTTGGATGCAACGCTCTTTTGATATATTAAGTGTTTTCGGGAATGCTGCGCAGGTGGTCGTAGGCGCAGGCGTTGGCGGTCTGCACGTAAGCGCCGGCATAGTAAGTCAGGATCAGGCTGGCGATGCAGTATACACCGTAGGACACCACGTTGATCGCATTGGCAGACAGAGGGAGGGAAATGCCTGCTGCGGAAAGAAGCTCAGGCGTATAAACCAGAACCGTCATCAATGCCTGCAGCAGATAATACCACCAAAAGCTCAGATCCAGCATCAGCAGACTCTTTTTATGACCTTTTGTAAGATGATTGCTGAGGGTCAAAGCTGCCCGGGCACGAACCTTGGTTTCGTCCAGCAGCAGGTACTGGCTCAGGCGGAACCGGTAGGAAATATAGAGTATCACACCGAAGCACAGCAGAAGATAGATCACGGTCAGGGGAAGCACTGCCTGCATCAGCTGCTCCATGGGGAGCATATCGTAAAGCGCGGCAGAGTCTGTGACGGTGGTAAGGTCTATGGAAGTCATTGCCTGCTCCAGTTCTGTCGGGAGGGGAATGAAAAAGGCAAAAATACTCAGCGCGTTGATACATATCATCGCCACGGCAAAGCAGATCAGCATCCACAGGATCATAAACCGCAGCAGGGGCCCAAAGCGGCGGAAGCCTTGGGTCAGCATAGAAAACCGGGTCTCCTGCCGCCGTGCCACCCGAATGGAAGTGTACAGGATGCCTGCCTCCCAAAAAGGCAGCAGAAGATTGGAGGCGGTCATCAGCGTGCTTTGCACCGTGCCTAAAATGCTGCGGATGCCGATGTCGGAAAGACCGCCGGTATCACCGATGGCGCTGTTTAATAAAATGCTGACCAAATTGATCAGAAACAGGATGCCTAAGGAAACGGCAGAATGCAGCAGTACAGTTTTGCGGTAATCCGGTGCTGTCTGCTTCAGGATCTGGGCAGCTTCCTGTTTTAAGGTTTTGATGTTCATAGTAATGCTCCTTGCGTCAATGGATTATTTGTGTTATCATAAGGTAAATGGTCTTTACCGGGGGTGACAAAATGGAATTGGGTGAAAAACTGAAAGCGGCGCGGCTGGAAGCCGGGCTGTCCCAGCGGCAGCTTTGCGGGGATATTATCACCCGGAATATGCTGTCGCAGATCGAAAATGGCACAGCAAATCCGTCTTACGCCACCTTGCAGGCGCTCAGCGCCCGGTTGGGAAAGCCGGTGAGCTATTTTAGAGAAGATGTTCCGTCGGAAAATCTTTCTGTACTGCATCAGGCCCAGCAGGCGCAGCCGGCAGAAGCCCTTGAAATTTTGAAAACATATTTGGAACCGGATCCGATTTTGGATATCTGGTATCACCGGCTCAAGACCCGGTGCGTTTTGTCACTGGCGGAGCAGGCCATTGCGGAAAACCGGATGGGCTACGCCCGGCAGCTGTTGGAACAGATCCAGCCTCAGGACGGTGATGTACGGAAATGGGCTGTGTTGTGCCATCAATGCGCAATGGACACAGCACATTCCTTGGCTTTGAAGCTGCCGGATAATACGGAAGAATGCTATCTTCGTGCGCAAGCCGCATTGGAACAGGGGAAGCTTGATCACTGCCTTGCAAATATCGCGGCCGCAGACCGGCAGACGGAAAAACTGCTGCTTCTCAAGGGCGAAGCCCTGATAGAGAAAGGGGATCATCAGCAGGCTCTTACCTGTTTGCTGCCCTTGGAGCAGCAAGCCGTATATCCGTTGCTGGAAGCTTGCTATCGGGAATTGGGCAATTTTGAAAAGGCTTATGAATACGCTTGTAAACAACGGGGCAGCTCTAAAAACTAATTTTTAGTCGGATGACTAACAACAAATACTAACGCAAACCGTCGGTAAGACCCGTCTTGCCGGCGGTTTTTTCGTTTTTCCATTTGATAAACCGGGCAGGACAGCCTGCAACCACCGCTCCCGGCGGAACATCCCGGGTCACGATGGCACCGGCACCTACCACGGCGTCCGCGCCGATCCGGACGCCCTCCAGCACCACGGCGTTGGCACCGATCAGCACCCGATCCTCCACCACCACAGGCTTTGCGCTGGCAGGCTCGATCACACCGGCTAAAACGGCACCGGCACCGATGTGGCAATCCTTGCCCACCGTGGCTTTGCCGCCCAATACGGCGCCCATATCGATCATCGACCGGTCACCAACCGATGCGCCGATATTGATGATCACGCCCATCATAATCACTGCCTTTTCGCCGATGGTGACCTGCTCCCGGATCAGAGCGCCCGGCTCGATCCGGGCAGAAAGCTCCTGCACCTGCAGCAGCGGTACTGCGCTTAATCGGCGGTCACATTCCAAAATATAGTGATCGATACAGTGGGCGTATTTGTCCAGAACAGGGCGAATATGCGCCCAATCACCGAAAATCAAGCTGCAGCCCCCGCTGCCCGTAAAAACACGGCAGTTTGGAAATTCTACCTTCTGGCTGTGCCAGACATAGACCTTTACCGGGGTGGTTTTGGGACTGGCGGCAATGTAAGCGGAAAGATCGTCCATAAAATCTGCTCCTTTCTATGTTATCACCATTTTATGGAAATCTCAAGCATACAATGCTTTAGAACTGAAATTTGAGGTGATATTTTGCAAATTATTCAAGATTTTTCTGCGCTCCATGCCATACCGGAGTTGGATCGGAGCTTACCGAAAACCGTTTCCTATGTAAAAAAACAGTTAGCCCCACTGAAATGCCGGGTGTTTTCGTGGACGGAAGGGTCTGTCTGCGCGTTTTTTAATTTCGGAAAGCCCCGGACTGTGGCATTCCGGGCAGATATGGATGCGCTGCCTTTTCCTGACGGCGCGTTTCACGCCTGCGGACACGATGGGCATACTGCCCTTTTGCTGGAACTGGCACGGCGGCTGCAGAAGGAAACAGGGCTGCCTCATAACGTTCTGCTGATCTTTCAGCCAGCGGAGGAAACCACCGGCGGTGGAGAGGAGCTGTGCCGCACTGGTCTTTTGGAGCATTGCAAGGTATGTTGTATTTTTGGGCTGCATCTGTGGCCCGGACTGGAAAAAGGGCAGATATTCAGCCGTCCGGGATATTTGATGAGCCGATCCTGCGGTGTGCAGGTGCATTTTTCCGGTCGCAGCCGCCATATTGCTCAGCCGGAAAAGGGGGAGGATGCCCTGGCAGCCTGTTTTGATTTTTACCGGCTTGCAACGCAGATCGAAGAAAAACAGCCCCATCTTTTGAAATTCGGGGCATTGCAGGCGGGCACTGCCGGGAATGTGGTGTGCGCAAATGCGGATCTGCAGGGCTCTTTGCGTTGTTTTCAGGAGCAGGTCCACAGCCGGTTGTGTCAAAAGCTGCGTATGATCTGCACGGCCGTTTCCAAAATACATCACTGCGGGGCAGAAATTTTGTTTTCAACGGGCTATCCGGCTGTGCGGAACTGCCCGGAACTGTATAAAAAACTGCAGCAGTGCGGCGATGTCAAATATGTGCCCCATCCTTTTTGGACAGCGGATGATTTTTCCAGCTATCAGCAACGGGTGCCGGGTGTTTACGCCCTGTTGGGCATAGGGGATACGCCGCCGCTGCACAGCAAGGATTTTTCTTTTGACACGGATGTGCTTCTGAAGGGCGCGGACTTCTTTACGCATATTTCACGGACGAACCTCATAGGTTAAAGCAAATGATTGGGCATCCCGGCAAAAAGTATTTTCAGCGGTGCCCTGTAAAAAAGTGGGAGGGGATCGTATGAAGCGTTTAGGCGTGTGGGCGCTGACGGTGATTTTGGTTTTTGCAGTGGTGGGTGTCCCTGCCGGCGCGGTGGAAATGGATATCCGGGCAAAGGGCGCAGTGCTGATCGATGCTGCCACCGGTACGGTGCTGTATGAGCAAAATGCCCACGAGACTTTGCCGCCAGCCAGTGTGACCAAGGTGATGACCATGCTGCTGATTATGGAGGCCATTGACAGCGGACGCATCGGTTGGGATGATCAGGTGACTGCATCAGAGGCGGCATCTGCCAAAGGCGGCAGTCAGATCTATCTGGAGCCGGGAGAAGTGATGACCGTGCAGGTGCTTTTAAAGGCTGTGGCGGTATCCTCTGCCAACGATGCCGCCTGCGCTTTGGCGGAACATATTGCAGGCAGTGAAAGCGCCTTCGTGGATATGATGAATCAAAGGGCTAAAGAATTGGGGATGAATGACACCCACTTTGTCAATTGCACCGGTCTGGACGATGATGCAAATGCCAAGGATCACAAAACCTCCGCTTATGATATTGCCCTGATGTCTAAAGAGCTTTTGACGGAGCATCCGGACATCAAGAAATTTACCACCATCTGGATGGATACTATTCGTGATGGCGCCTTCGGTCTTGCCAATACCAACAAAATGGTGCGTTTTTATAACGGCTGTACGGGTCTTAAAACCGGCTATACCTCCCAGGCAGGCTTCTGTCTTTCCGCTTCGGCAGAGCGGGACGGGATGGAGCTGATCGCCGTGGTGCTGGGCTGTGATACCTCTGCAGACCGGTTTGCTGCCTGCAAAAGTATGCTGGACTACGGCTTTGCCACCTATGCCCTGATCACGCCCAAAATGGAGGAAAAAGCAACGGTGCCGGTAAAGCTGGGCACGGAAGCCTCTGTTTGCGCAGTGCCTGCGGATGATACCGGGCTTCTGATCGACAAAGCACAAAAAAATTCCGTTACTACCGAAATGGAACTGGAGCAGCAGGTCACAGCTCCGGTCAGCAAGGGACAACGGCTGGGCACCATGACCGTCCGATCCGGGGAGCAGATCCTGGCGCAGATTCCCCTGGTAGCAGCAGAATCGGTAGAACGCCTGACCTTTGGTGATTTATTTATGAAAATGCTCCGGGCTGTTTGTATGAAGTAATCCAACCGTAAATCAGAATTTAGCGCAGCAAAGGCTCCCCTTTGAGGGGAGCTGGCAGCGGCGAGGTACGAGCCGCTGCCTGAGGGGTGTTTTACTGATCGTGCAGATTTACCACCCCTCAGTCTCGCTTCGCTCGACAGCTCCCCTCAAAGGGGAGCCTTTGGTCCCCACCTCCCTCTTTGAGGGAGGTGGGCGAGCGAAGCGAGGTCGGAGGGAGTGTCCTATGATAGAAACGGTACGCTTTCAGTTTACTGCGATGTTCCGAAAAAACAGTGTCATTCTGAGCGCCAGCGAAGAATCCACGCATTATCCATACTGCTA
>CAZLLC010000111.1:0-6181 GCA_964560245.1 uncultured Oscillospiraceae bacterium
GCCTCTTGGACCCGAACCAAGCGCGATACCAAACTTCGCCACACCCCGATAACTTTGATATTATAGGGGAAATTCAAAATATTGTCAAGTGTTCAAATCCATTATATTTAAATATTTTCATAACGACCTTAGCAACAGAAAAGCAGGTGATGCATATATTTGATGACAAGAAATGAAATGGGGCGATCAATTTGAAAAATATCGAAATGATGCATCATCAATATATAGCAAACACTTATAAAACATTTCCGCTGATGATCAAGTCAGGACAGGGGAGTATGTTGTATGATTTAGAAGGGAACGCTTATATTGATTTCACTTCGGGTATTGGCGTAAACAGCTTTGGCGTTTCAGACACACAGTGGAGAAAGGCCGTAAATGAGCAGCTTTCTCAAATTCAACACTGTTCTAACATCGTTTATTCTGAGCCCTGTGTAAAGCTTGCGAAAATACTTTGCGATAAGACCGGAATGAAGAAAGTCTTTTTTTCCAATTCAGGGGCAGAAGCAAATGAATGCGCGGTGAAAGCCGCAAGAAAATATTCTGCCCAAAGAAAAGGTGCGGATTTCTATACCATTATTACACTGGATAATAGCTTTCACGGACGTACCATATCTATGCTGGCGGCAACAGGACAGGAGCTATATCACAGGTTGTATAACCCTCTGACACCAGGCTTTGTATCTGTTCCCATCAATGATGTTTTGCTTGAAAAAACTGTTAATGAAGTGCATCCTGCTGCTGTTATGATCGAGTGCATTCAGGGAGAGGGCGGTGTGATACCGCTTGATTACGAATTTGTGAAGAAAGTCGATAAAATCTGCAAACAGAAAGACATTCCACTGATCGTTGACGAAGTGCAAACCGGAAACGGGCGTACGGGAAAACTATACAGTTATATGCATTTTGATATCAAACCGGACATTGTATCTACTGCCAAAGGGCTTGGAGGTGGATTGCCTATCGGCGCTACACTGTTTGGTGAAAAGCTTCAGGATATTTTTGAGCCCGGTGACCACGGCTCTACCTTTGGCGCAAATCCGGTGTGCTGTGCCGGTGCGCTTTCTGTGGTAGAAAGATTGGACGATGATCTGATGGCGCAGGTTCAGCAGAAAAGTAAATGGATATTTGATGCATTACAACATTCACCCGGAATCGAAAAGGTTACCGGAATGGGGCTGATGATTGGTATACACACATCAAAATCTGTGGAGTCGATCATTACCGAATGTTTAAATCAGGGCGTTATTTGCCTGACAGCCAAAAGAAATATCCGGCTATTACCGGCGTTGAATATTCCTTTTGAGCTATTAAAGCAAGGGATCAGCATTCTGAAAAATGTTTGCAGCTAAAACATTGACACTTTTGATTTCTTGTGCTACCTTGTGTGTATAAATACAGGCGGGGGAACTTATGGAGAAAGAAAGCATTATTAAAAGTAAAAAACTATTTCTGTTTGATATGGACGGTACACTATATTTGGGAGACAGACTGTTTGGATTTACGATCGATCTGTTATCCACCATACGGTCTTCAGGCGGTACATATTTGTTTATGACCAACAATTCCTCCAAAAGTGTAGCAGATTACATCAAAAAGCTTAAGTCGTTGGGGATCGAGGCAGATCGTGAGGACTTTATCACTTCCTCTCAGGCTACAGCCTATTACTTACAAAAGCATCACGGTGGTAAAACGCTTTATGTTTGCGGAACTGAATCTTTAAAGCAGGAGCTGCGCAGTGAAGGGTTTGATGTTTCTGATGATATTTCCAAAACAGAATGTGTCGTGATGGGCTTTGATACGGAATTGACCTTTCAAAAACTCCACGATGTTTCCTATTTGCTGCTCACTCAACCGGAGCTTCCTTATATTGCTACAAATCCCGATATGGTTTGTCCTACAGAGTTTGGCAGCGTTCCGGATTGCGGAAGTGTTTGTGATATGATCTTTAACGCAACCGGAAAGCGTCCGGTCGTGATCGGAAAGCCATCCCCACTGATGCCGCAGCTTGCAATGGAACGGCTGAAAATTGCCAAAGAAGAAACCTGCGTGATCGGTGACCGGATCTATACCGATGTTAAAAGCGGACTGAACGCAGGAATCACCGGTATATTGGTAATGTCCGGTGAAACAACACCTCAGATTTTAGCAGACAGTTCAGATCGACCGGATCTGGTTTTGGAAGATGCCGGCGAAATACTGAGCATATTGAAAAATACCCGTTAAGTCTTTTGGCTTAACGGGCTTTCATTTTATTGAAGCATTGTCCGTATAATAGCAAGGGGAGGGACGAGGATGGGTTATGAAATATTATACGATCTGCAGACGATAAAAAGAAAAAAGATAGAACCCGGTAAAGACCGCTTCAAAATTGTTCTGAGTATTCTGACGTTAGCGATTGTGGCAGTGGCAATGCATTGGCTTGCTTCTTTTATGCAAATGCACCTTCTCGGTCAGACGGAGGCGGCGAGGACAGCCACGGAACAAATGGTGGAAAATTTGAAGGCTGGCAGTGATCTTAAGGAAGCGGTAACAGCATTTTGTGCGGAGATTCTGAAATGAACAGGAAATTTCAGATACGGACAGATTTTTATTTGTTTTGGGCCGTTGCTATGTTGGTCATACCGTGTTCGTGGCTTATGGCATGGATCTGCGCGGTTTTTGTTCACGAATTATCCCATTATATTGCTTTAAAGCTTTTAAATATCCAAATATTTCAGATCATTGTTGGCGCAAACGGTGTGATTATGGAAACAGAAGAGGGAAACGACTTGAAAATGTGCATATGTGCACTGGCAGGACCGTTGGGTGGGTTGAGTTTGCTTGCGTTTCTTCATAGTGCCCCAAGACTTGCGTTATGCGCTTTAATACTCTCAAGCTATAATTTATTGCCGATCTATCCTCTTGACGGCGGCAGAGCTGTCAGAGGCCTTATACAGCATTTCTTTTCAGGTAAAACAGCACCAAAGATCATATGCTTCGTAGAATACTCTGCGATCATACTCATTTTGGCGGCATCCATTTTTGCTTCTTTTTATATGAAGCTGGGCTTGCTGCCCATTATTTGCTCTGTTTGGTTGATCCTACGTAATAAAAAATACCTTGCAAACAAAGTGAACAAGCGGTACAATAGCCGTAACAGATCTTTAAGAGGTATAAAGTATGATACAAAAGATACAGCGAATTTTACCAACAGTGCAAAAGCCTGCCCGATATACAGGCGGAGAATATAATGAGATCAAAAAGAATCTGGACGATGTTCGGGTTCGGGTCGCCTTCTGTTTTCCGGATACCTATGAGATCGGTATGTCCAATTTGGGTATGCGCATACTGTATGGCGTAATGAATGAAATGGACGGCGTGTGGTGTGAGCGTGTTTTTGCGCCCTGGGGCGATATGGAAGATGCTATGCGGAAAAACAATATTCCTCTTTGGGCGCTGGAAAGCCAGCATTCTGTAAAGGATTTTGATATGATCGCATTCACCATTGGATATGAGATGTGCTATACCAATATTCTCAATATGCTGAATTTGGCGGGTATTCCGCTTCACAGCAAAGACCGCAGGGGATTGCATAATATTGTTTTTGCCGGTGGCGTGTGCGCGTTCAATCCGGAGCCTTTGGCAGACTTTATAGACTTCTTTTCCCTGGGTGAGGGCGAGGAGATCACCCCACAGATCGTGTCCTTATATGACCGTGCGAAGGCTGAAAACTGGTCTAAGGAACAGTTTCTGAATGAAGTATCAAAAATTGAGGGCGTCTATGTTCCGTCATTTTATGAGCATACTTATAATGAAGATGGCACGCTTGCATCCGTCCGCGTCAAGGAAGGCGCTCCTGAAACAGTAACCAAACGGATCATTGAAGACTTAGATCGTGCTTATTTTCCCGTAAAGCTGATCGTTCCTTCCACGGAGATCGTCCACGACAGAGCCAATTTGGAAGTGTTTCGCGGTTGTATTCGGGGATGCCGCTTCTGTCAGGCAGGTTTTTCCTGCAGACCTGTTCGTAAGAAAAGTCCGGAGGTTCTTTACCGTCAGGCAGTTGAAACAATGACCGATTCCGGTCACAATGAGATCACACTGTCCAGCTTGTCTACCTCCGATTACCGGCAGTTGAAGGAATTGACAGACCAGTTGCTTCCATACTGTGAAGCAAATAAGATCAATATGTCCGTACCGTCTTTGCGTGCAGACAATTTTTCCCGTGACCTGATGCAGCGGCTGCAGTCTTTGCGTAAAAGCAGTCTGACCTTCGCACCGGAAGCCGGAACCCAGCGGCTGCGGGATGTGATCAACAAGAATTTAACGGAAGATGAAATTCTGACCAGCTGTGCCAACGCGTTTGCCGGTGGCTGGAACAGCGTGAAGCTTTACTTTATGCTTGGTTTGCCTACAGAAACCGACGAGGATGTTTTGGGGATTGCAGAGCTTGTCTATAAGGTCATCAATACCTGGAAAGAATATGCTGCAAACAAAAAGAAAGGTCTGCGTGTACACGTTGCTACGGCCTATTTTGTACCGAAGCCTCATACACCTTTTCAGTGGGAAAAGCAGATCGAGCCGGAAGAATACCTGCGCCGTTGTAAACTGCTGAAGGACCATTTTTATTCCAAATCTATCGTGTATAATTATCACACATCAGATATCAGCCGTCTGGAAGCGGTAACAGCGCGGGGGGATCGTCGTTTAGGACCGGTTTTGGAAGAAGCGGCGAAAAATGGTGCCCATATGGACGGCTGGGATGAATACTTTGATTACAGCATTTGGCAGAAGGCTTTTGAAAAATGCGGTGTGGATCAGAGCTATTATACAACGAGAGGTTTTGGCGAAGATGAAATCCTTCCCTGGGATAACATCAATGTGGGAGTGACTAAGAAATTCCTGCTTTCAGAACGCCGCAAGGCTTATCAGGAGCAGGTCACACCGGACTGCCGTCACGGCTGCAGCGGCTGTGGTGCCAACGGACTTCTGAAGGAGGTGCAGTGCGATGCTTAGACTTCTTTTTGAGAAAAAGGGTAATGCTGTTTGGATCTCCCATCTGGATCTGATGCGTCTGTTTCAGAGAGCCTTCAAGCGTGCCGGACTGCCCTTGACCCACACGCAAGGCTTTAATCCCAGACCGTCTGTGTCGATCGCTCTGCCTCTTTCTGTGGGGACGGAAAGTGTGTGCGAATTGCTGGATTTTGAGCTTGACGGCGTTCAGGTGACCTGTGACGGGATCCTGCAAAAGCTCAACGCCTGCCTTGTAGACGGTGTCCGAGTTTTGCAGGTTTATGAAAACGGCAGAAAGCTGAAAGAATTATCATACCTGCAGTGCAGTGTTGCGTTGGAATATGACAATGGTGTGCCTGATCAGGCACAGGAGCAGATCGCAATGCTTTTTGGCAGGGAAGAGGTATTTGTGACCAAGAAATCAAAAAACGGTCTGCAAGAGCAAAACATCATTCCTATGATCCGGCAGATCGATGTTGCCGTTACAGACGGAAATACCGTTACGATTAATGCTGTTATCTGCTGTCAAAATCCCAGCTTAAATCCAATGCTTTTGGCTGCGGCGGTGGAGCGCTATTTACCGGCGCTTGTACCGGATTTCAGCCGTTGTTGCAGACAGGAAATTTTTGATCAGAATAATTGTGTTTTCAGATAAGGAGATTATTATGGAAGTCAATCCCAATTATATTTTGGAGGAATGTCCCATTTGCCGTGGCAACGGTATGGTGGTTCACGAAGGTGGTTGGAATGTTCAGGTGGAATGCACAGATTGCAGTGCCCGGACGGTTTATGTGGAATATTCCAACGATGAAGAGAAAGTTGCCGCTGAAAAACAGGTCGTTACCCTCTGGAACATTGGAAAAGTGATAAAATCCGATGTTGGAGAATAATTTTTCAGAAAAATGTAAAAAAGTGCTTGCATTTTTGAAAAGGCTGTGGTAATATACTCAGGCGGTTGCAAAACTGCAAGCATATTTCCGGGTGTGGCGAAGTTTGGTATCGCGCTTGAATGGGGTTCAAGAGGCCTCGAGTTCGAATCTCGACACTCGGACCAAAAAAGCAGAAAAGGGTGTTTCCTTTTCTGCTTTTTTATTTCAGTTTCAGAACAAACTCGACAGGCTATCAAAAATATTATACTAATATGCAATAAAAAGTAGATATATTTGCGCGGTTGTGGTACAATGAA
>CAZLLC010000112.1:0-6134 GCA_964560245.1 uncultured Oscillospiraceae bacterium
GTGTAAGCAATTTGGCATATATTTTTTCGTAGTTAAAATTACGCATAGTTTTACCCCACTTTAGAAGTCTGCTTTTATTATATGCCTATTATGTCCACTCGTCAAGTTAATTTAGTCATTTTTTATAAAATGGATAAATTGAACTACAAAACGAGTAATAGATAGAATATGAGTTCGTCCGCATCAATGCACGAAAACATTAAAAATTGTAACCCTACTGAAAATAATTGCACCTTGATGCATTTATTTTCAATAGAATTTGCTCTGGAACGAATCTTAAATGCATAGCAGAAATAAAACCGATGTTCGTCTGCCGTGAAAACACGTTTTGGACGAAATGGCAGACAAACAAAAACAAGACCCGGGAAAGGCGTTTTTGCACCTTCCTCGGGTCTTATATTTTTGTGTCTTATATCATATCGGCTCTCAAAAAGTAGTAATTTAGTAGTAAATTCAGGGAAAAAGTCAATTTGTTGTGGTTTCTCTAAGCAAATCCCGGCTGATTGGAGTGGTCCCGTGGCAGACGAATAACACTCTTATCATTGCTAAGTTCCCCCTCGATAAATCACGATTTGCGTTGATACATTAAGCTTTTTTCAATTTTGTCGTTTTGGCAGATCGTTTTCTAATGCTGCTTTTCGTGGCGTATTGTGGCCTGCAAAAGTAGTAAAATTGGTAGTAAATAGACACGGTTTACTACTTATAGCAGACAAATATATTTTTAGGTTTCCAAACAGAAGTCAAATTCTTCCTTTGCGTCTTCAAATTTTATATGGGTGTAAGTGTTCAAGGTCACGCTGATATCTGAATGTCCCATAATATACTGCAAGGTTTTTGGGTTCATTCCGCTTTTTGCCATATTGGAGCAGAATGTGTGTCGGCACACATGGGGCGTGATCTTTGGAAGCTGTAATTTGTGGATGCTGTTGTACTTTGTTACGATATGCTTAAAGTAATGTTCCCAGTGAAGGCAGACCATTGGCATATCGTTTTTATCCAAAAACAGAAAGCCGGTGCAGCCATCAATCATCGGTTCTTTTGCTTTGCCTGCCGGTGTCCGGTCATTCTTATCCAAACGCCGGCTATATACGAATTTGGCGTTGCCGTTCAGGTCTTTATATTTGTATGCATATCTTCCGTCTTGGCGTTGGCTCTCTCCGTTACGCAAAATGCGACCTCGGTTATCCCGTCGCTTTTCACTCATTGTGACTCACCTTTCTTTTGTGGGAAGAAGAGAACCCCGGTATGATAAATGCATTATAACATACAAATGATACAATGTCAGCATTATCAAATGTGGCAGCAGGGCATAAAATCTACTTATTGACAAATTTTGACCGCGACTTTATGATAAATGTATTATCAAAGGACAGGCGTGCCGTAGTTGAGTACGCCCGGTTATTGCTTGTTTTGCTATACCTGAGTTTAATTTTTCTGGAAAGGAGAGCGTGCTATGCTGCGTGTTGCTGTGGTAGAATATGATCCTGTAGCTGCGGATAAACTGTCAGAATTTATCCGCCAATATGCAAAGAGCAATTCGTTAGAAATCTCCTTCCAGTTGTTTGAAAGCGGAAACCGGTTCTTAGGGAATTATGAAAATAATTACGATCTGGTTTTTTTGGGCATGGCTCTTCCGGGGCTTGACGGTATGGAAACTGCGAAGCGGCTTCGAAAGCGAGACGCAGATGTTGTGCTGATCTTTGTGACAGAGCTGGCACGGCAAGCGATCCAGGGCTACGAGGTAGATGCCCTGGACTTTCTGATGAAGCCGCTGAATTACTATGCATTTTCTGTAAAAATGGACAAAGGCATCCGCAGACTCCAGCAGAGAAGTACGGATGTGATCCTGCTGAAAACCACAACCGGTATCCATCGGCTGGAGGTTCGCCAGATCTACTATCTGGAAACCAGCAACAGACTTTTGTATTACCATACTGCTGCAGGCATCTATTCTGTCCGCAACACGATGCAAAGTGCGCAGCAGGAACTGGAAAAGTATCATTTTGAAAAATGCAACCAGTGTTATCTGGTCAATCTGCAGCACGTAACAGATGTTCAGGACGATACTGTCACGGTAGCTAACGAAACCTTGGAAATGAGCAGACGGAGTAAAAAATCCTTTCTTTCCGCACTGGTGGCATACATAGGAGGCGTTTGATATGATGGATTCGATTTGGATGATTGCGGCCAGTACAATACTGATGTCCGCATCCGGCCTCGTGTATATTCTCCCCTTACGCAAGAAAGAGAATTGGGGCTTCTGGTTGCTACCCTGTACACTTCTGTGCTTTGGTGCCATGTGGCTGAATTACCAGTCTAAAGGCGTGTGGGTTATAATGTGCCAGCTGTTGATTTATGGGATCCTGTTTCTGATGGTCAACCGTTGCACCGATATGACATTGTCTGCTTCCCTGTATTCTGCCGTATGGGCATTTGTCAGCTGTCAGGCAGTCTATGAAGTTTGGCGGATTACCATCTATCAGATCCCGATGGTTAAAGCGTCCCCGGTCTACTTCATTGGTACGCTGCTGCTTTTCGCCGCAGGATGTTATCTGTTGATTTGGTATACGGTGGCAAGGGGAATGCCTCAGGGAGACTACTATCAGATCGGTCCGCGGCAAATGACCAGTGCTTGGATCCTTGGCGGTATGTTCGCTACTATTTCCTATCACTTTAGTGTGTTAGAACCTGCCAATACGCCCCTGTCCACCACTTTGCTGCTGTGTCAGGTCTATTGTATTTCCCTGCTGTATCTGCAGACGGAATTGTTCAAAAAGAGCCGGATGCAGAAAGAACTGGAAGCCCTGGGGTTTTTGTATCAACGAGAGCAAGAGCGGTATGAGGCGGCCTGTCAGAGCGTGGGAATGGTTCAGCGCAAATGCGAGGAGCTGGAAAATCAGATTCGGAATATTCAGCAGTATCTGCCGGAAGATTTAAGGGACAGCATCAGCATCCCCGTAAGTGAGGCAATGCGTTCCATAGACAGTATTGTAAAAACCGGAAATCCTGTTTTGGATATTGTGTTTTCAGAAAAGAAGCTTTCCGCAGAAGCAGAGAATATCCAGATCAATTTCGTGGCGGATGGAAAGCTGCTGGATTTTATGGAAGTGATCGATATTTATACCGTGTTCTCCAATGCATTGGACAACTCCATTGAAGCAACCCGGAAGATGACAGATAGGCAGCAGCGATTGATCGATGTGCTGGTACATAAAGTACAGAATTTTCTGGTAATCAATATCTCCAATCCCCTAAAGGACACACTGGAGTTTGACGAGGAGCTGCCGATCTCTACAAAATCCAGGGTAAGTTACCGGGGATACGGACTACGGGTATTGCGGGAATCTATCGAAAAATACCGCGGGCTGCTGTCTATAGAAACAGCCGGAGGCTTCTTTATCCTTAAAATCATCATTCCAATCCCACGGAATCAATAGTACAATATACAAGCCGGAATTTGTGAATTTTTCACAAATTCCGGCTTGTTTTTTTGGCAGGTAAAAACCGATTACGCACTGAAAAAAGCCAATTTTCGCATTTTGTGGAAACGAAATATTTGAAGATGTATAGTATGCTCATAAGTATATCGTCTATGAGTATCAGCGGTATGTTCCGGTAGCTTTTTGTTAGGATAAAGCAGATGACATCATAAGAAGCAAAAAGAAAGGGTAGCTTATGAGAAGAGAAATTCTGTTAAACAAGGATTGGACTTTTTTATATAAGGATGCTCCAGCGGTGTGTGTAGATATTCCCCATACATGGAATGCTCTGGACGGACAGGATGGCGGCAATGACTATTACCGCGGCAAGTGTATCTATGAAAAAGAAATCCCCGTTCCGCCTCACGGCGAGAATGATCGGGTGTATCTGGAATTTCAGGGCGTCAATGCTTCTGCGAAAGTAATATTAAATGCAAACCAGATCGCAACACACGATGGTGGATATTCTACATTCCGATGCGATATTACCGATGTGCTGCAGGAAACAAACCATCTGACCGTTGAAGTGGACAACTCAAAAAATGATCGGGTATACCCGCAGAAGGCGGACTTCACCTTTTACGGTGGGATCTATCGGGATGTAAGGCTGCTGATCGTGGACCGGTATCACTTTGATCTGGATTATTGCGGCGGACCGGGTATCGCTGTTACGCCCACAGTTATGGGAACAGACAGCAGTGTGCGTGTTCAGACCTGGAACAACGCGGAAAACGGAATTGTTACTGTTAAACTGCTGGACGCACAAGGACGGGAAGTGGCTTCCGGCGAAGGCAAGGACACGACCCTGACCATTCCTGATGTCCACCTTTGGGACGGTCTGGATGACCCCTATCTGTATGACTGCGAAGCGACCCTGACGGTGGACGGCACTGCGGTGGATCAGATCAGAACGCATTTCGGTGTCCGTACCTTCCATGTGGATCCTCAAAAGGGATTCTTCCTCAACGGTCGGAGCTATCCGCTTCGGGGCGTGTGTCGCCATCAGGACTGGAGGGGCATCGGCAATGCGCTGACCAGACAGCACCATCATACGGATATGACCATCATCAAGGAAATAGGCGCTAATACCATCCGGCTGGCCCACTATCAGCACGACCAGTATTTCTACGATCTGTGCGATAAAGAGGGCTTGGTGGTCTGGGCGGAGATTCCCTATATCTCCGAGCATATGCCCAACGGTCGGGAGAATACCGTCTCCCAGATGAAGGAACTGGTGGTACAAAATTACAACCACCCCTCCATATGCGTTTGGGGTCTTTCCAATGAGATCACCATTTCTACAAAAGATAAAAAGGATATGATGGAGAATCACCGGATCCTGAATGATCTGGTACATAAAATGGATCCCACCCGTCTGACTGTCCTGGCCTGCTACGCCGTCTGTGGACCTTTTAACCCGGTGGCGCACAAGGTGTCCGATCTGGTAAGCTGGAATCTGTATCTGGGTTGGTATGTGCCGGGTATGTTCCTGAACGAATGGTGGACAGACTTCTTCCACAAGATATATCCCAACCGGTGCCTGGGTTATTCCGAATACGGTTGTGAATGCATGCCGCACCTGCACACTGATCATCCCCGACGGCTGGATCAGTCTGAGGAGTACCAGTGCAAATATCACGAGCATATGCTCCGCTTTTTTGACAAACGCCCCTTTATGTGGGCGACATATCTGTGGAATATGTTTGATTTTGCCGCTGATGCCAGAAATCAGGGTGGTGAGCCGGGTATGAACCACAAGGGACTTGTCACCTTTGACAGGCAGACCAGGAAGGATGCTTTCTACCTCTATAAGGCATGGTGGAGCAAGGAACCCTTTGTCCACATCTGCGGCAGAAGATATGTTGACCGTCCCGGTAAAGAAACAGAGGTCACAGTTTACTCCAATCAGAGAAAGGTTACCTTGCTGGTCAACGGCAGAGAGTATGCCGAGCAAACGGGGGATAAAGTGTTTGTTTTCCGTGTTTCTATCTCCGGTGAGATAAAGCTTGAAGCCGTGGCTGGGGATTACCGGGATCAAATTACCATCCGTAAAGTGGATAAGCCCAACCCGGCCTATAAGCTCGGCGGGAATGCCGGCAATGCCGGAAACTGGGTGTAAGGAGAATATCTATGAATGAGAATAATATGAATCGCGCCAAGCTGTATCAGCTTGCGCTGTTTCCCCTGAATAATGGTGCTACCAATGTCTACTTTGTCCTGATTCTGACTTATGTCGCAACCTTTGGCAACAAGGTGTTGGGCTTGGCAATGCTGTTTGCGTCCCTGATGGTCACGGGTATGCGCGTGTTTGATGCCATCACCGATCCCATCATCGGCGCGCTGATGGACAAAACCAATACTAAATTCGGTAAATTCCGGCCCTTTATGGTAATCGGTAATGTGACAATGGCGGTTTCCGTCATCATCCTGTATACCTTGACGCCTATGATTCCGGAAACCATGATGTGGGCCCGGTATACGGCATATATCGTTCTTTATGCGGTATGGGTCATCGGTTATACCTTCCAGACCTCTGTCACTCGTGCGGCACAGCCGGTGCTGACCAACGATCCGAATCAACGCCCGTTGTTTACGATCTTTAACACCATCGGCAGCCTTGCCGGTATGGGTGTTATGCAGGCCATTGGACCGATT
>CAZLLC010000113.1:0-6072 GCA_964560245.1 uncultured Oscillospiraceae bacterium
GGGGCATGGTGTTGACGGTCACATGGACCTTGACACCGTGGCTGTGGGCAAATTCCACAGCCTTGGGCAGCTCCTCCGGGGTGAAATTCCCGGCAAAGGAGCGCATACCAAAGTCCGTACCTGCCAGATAGACTGCATCTGCGCCGTACAGAACGGCCATTTTCAGCCGTTCCATATCACCGGCAGGGCTTAATAATTCTATTTTCTTCATATCATTCAAGGGAGTTCACATATTTGATGGCATCCTCGTGATCTGCCAGGGTCTTGGAGAAGATATGCACACCGGCTTGGGGGTTGTAAACATAGTAGTAATAGCTGGACAAGCTGGGATCCAACGCCGCATCCAAAGAGTTTCGACCCGGATTGGAGATGGGTCCGGGAGGCAGACCCTGATTGGTGTAGGTGTTGTATTCGTGATGCATCTGCATATCCTGACTGGTCAGAGGCTTGGTCAGACCGGTTTCGGGGTCAATATTACCGCCCAAAGCATAGATCAGCGTTGCGTCAATGTTCAGATAGGGATAATCCGCGGGCTTCCGCAGACGGTTGAAAATAACGGAGGAAATGGTGTAGCTTTCCGAATTGCTGGCGGTTTCCTTTTCGATCATAGAAGCGATAATGACCACTTCCCGGATACCGATATCCAATTGTGTCCGTTCTTCCATAGTTTCCAGCTTTCCCATCATCACATCGGTGAAACGGTAATCAAAGCCATCCAGGAACTTTTTGATCACATTTTCTGCTGTATCGTTGGTGTAGAAACGATAGGTATCGGGGAATAGATACCCTTCCAGCGCATAGCGGTCGCCTTGCTTTACACCCTCTAAGAACCAGTAATCCGGCAGGTCGCCATTGGCAACGTATTCTTCCAGATCCGCAACGGAACAGATCGTTTTTTCTTCCAAAAGCTCAAAGATCTGGGCGCAGGTGTAGCCTTCGGGGATCATTACTTCGATCTCCTCACGGGCGCCGCCGTAGTTACGCATATTGTTGATCATTGCGTTGTAGTCGTATTTGCTGTTGAGGGTGTATGTGCCCGGCTCAATATCCTCATCTTTGCCGGTCAGGGTGGCAAAATTCTCAAACAGCACCGGGTATTCGATCAGACCTGCCTGCTCCAGCTTCTTGGAGATGGTGGCAATATCGTCACTTTCCTGGATGGTGATAGTCACCTGACGATCCGACTTGCCGAAAGCCATCAGGTCTGCGCAGCTGACCCACAGGGTGTGACCGAAGGTCACGCCAATGGCCACGATGATCACCAGCCAAATGACGGTGGCAAGAATGTGGGGGATACCCAGCATACCGTAGCCTTTTTTCGGTTCCGGGCGCACCTTTCGCACAGTGGGCTTTTCTTTGACGGGTGCTTTTTCCGCAGGCTTGGTCTCCTCGGCGGCAGGCTTCGGTTCATCTGCCTTCTTTTCAGGCATATGCACCACCTGTGTTTCCTCCACCGGCTTAAAGATCTGGGTATGATCCTGCATCGCAGGCTGTTCTTCCGGCGCTTCCTCTGCCGGGGTAGGGGAGACCTCCTGAGGCACAGTGGGCTCATCCACGTTGTCCCAGTTCTCAGATAGGATCTGCTCCAATTCCAGATCATCAGGGTGGGTCAGGCCGGCGGCGTGCACAGCCAATTCGTCCGGACCCAATTCCTGTGGGATATCAGAAGTGCCCAGAATTTCATCCAGCCAGTTTTCATTTTCCGGCGCTTGGGGCGTATTCTTTTCGTTGTCCATAGTGGCACCTCCTGTCAGCGGATCACGATCTGCTTGCGGATCGCCTCTGCAGCATCAGCGCCCTTCAGGGCACTGACCAATTCTAAACCAAATTCGATGGCACAGCCTGCGGATGTACCGGTAATCAGTTTTCCGTCACGGACAGCAGCCTTGTCGGGCAGAATATTTGTGCCGGGCATTTTTTCCTCACAGCCGGGATAGCAGGTGGCATTTTTGCCCTGAGTGATCCCCAGGCTTGCCAGTACAGTAGGTCCGGCGCAGATGGCAGCCACAAATTTCCCGTTTTGCCAGGCAAAGCTTATTGCATCCAAAGCGGCAGGACAGGCGGATACAGAAGCAACGCCGCCCAAACCGCCGGGAAGGATGATCATTTCCATATTGGTCAGATCCATTTCCTCCAGCAAAATGTCAGCTTCGATACCGATATTGTGACCGCCGTAAACGGTCTTACTGCCAACGCCTACCGTCAGAACCTCCACACCGGCACGGCGCAGAAGATCCAGAGGGGCGATGGCTTCCGTTTCCTCAAAGCCCTTACCCAAAAGCATATAAACCATATTTATCCCTCCACACACTTTTCAACATAGTGAATGATTTCCTGATGGATATCTTCGATAGAGCGCATCTGCCCATCCTTTACACACTGAATAACGGTCCAGCCGTAGTACTGCGCTGCGGCACGCCCGGTCTCACGGCAGGTTGCGAGATACTGCATATCCTTTTCGTGAATATCAGCTTTCGTGCCGGTGTCCTGCTCCCGATGGCGCATCAGCTTCTCCGTAAAATCGGTGGGCACATCCAGGTACAGCACAAGATCTGGCTGGGGCAGACCCAGCTTGTCGTATTCAAAATCGTACAGCCAGTGCCAGAAAGCCTGACGGTTTTCTGCGCTTTCCTTGGATGCCTGATGTACCGCGTTGGAGGTGGTGTAGCGATCGGAGAGAATAAGACCGCCGCCTTCGTACCACTGACCCCAGTCCATCTTGTAGGACGCATAGCGATCCACGGCGTAGAAGGAGCTGGCAGCATAGGCATTTACATCTGTAGGATTGGATCCGAACTGACCGCCCAGATACATCCGGATCAGCGCAGAGCTTTCCTCGGCATAACGGGGAAATACCAAATGCTTGAATTCAACACCCTTGTCAGAAAAATACTCAGACATCAGACGAAACTGTGTGGATTTTCCGGAACCGTCGGTGCCTTCTATGACTATTAGCTTACCCATATTTTACGATTTCTCCAATCTATAACATATCAACATAAAATATATCACATTTTTTCCCGTTTGTCCACCATAATCCAAGCAAAATGCTTACAGCAAAACGAGTCATTCGTAAATTCCGCAGGGGCGACCTGCGTGTCAAGCGGGGCTGTCTTAAAATGATCTCGTAGGGTCGCCTCTCCCGAGGTGACCGCAACCTACATAGAAAAATAGCACAAAATTTGCGAAAATTACGCAGATTTTGTGCTGTTTTTTTGTTTCGGACACCCGGGGACGGGTGTCCCTACGGCTCAAAATGGATGGTTTTACCTTAGTAAGACAGTCCCTACCACCTTGTAACATCTAAGCTAAATTATTGCTTAACGCACCATCGAAAGGCGTACGCACCAAAGGCTCCCCTCTGAGGGGTAAGCGAAGCGCAGTCGCGGTAGTGAATGACAGCCCGGTGGGCTGTCAGAGCCGCGACCGGGTGCTCCGCAGAGCACTGTCAGCGGTGAGGGACGAGCCGCTGACTGAGGGGTGGAAAACCACCATAATACAACTTTTTCACCCTTCCGACCTTGCTCCGCTCGCCCACCTCCCCTGCAGGGGAGGCTTGATACCATACTTGTCCCGAAAAATCAATAGAAATTAGGGATTTTTGCCCTTTCTACGTAGGGGCGACCTGCGTGTCGCCAGTAGGCGTTCAAAGAACGCCCCTACCTGGAGCCAATCACACGATCCCAAAATACAAAAACAGCCGCACCCGTAATGGATGCGGCTGCCTTGTTAGATGTTCACGCGGTCAGACCGGAAAATCGCCAGCACACAACTCCGTCCCCTGTGCTACAGCACAGCGAATCATTTCTTGTCTTTCTAAGTACTTTCACTATACTTATTCAATTTTGAGATTATTTTGAAATGAGGTTTCAGTACGATCTCATCAATCGATGTGTAGAAAAAAAGTTTCTCTATTGAAGAATCAAAAACAACATAACCATTGCATATTTGTGATCCAATATAGTTCTTCTGTATAATGATTGGTTTTATACAGCACGCCTTATAGGTTATTTGAATCAGTGAAGAAAACGCTAACTTTAGATATCGTTTTAACATCAAGGCTACAACAAACATCATAATCACAAAAATAGAAATAAATGTTGTGATCATCCAGTATACATTTGATGGAAGTATGGCAGTTTTAACTTGAATAACGGATAAAACAAGCCACAAAACAATATACAGTACGGCAAATTGTTTTTCTAAAAAGATACGCTTAACGCACATTATGGTAAATACTAAAACCAGTATAGCTGCTGTAAATAAAACAAGCAGGAGAAAAATATTGTGGTTCATAATGATCCTTCTTTATTTTAATACTAAGATTTTTCTGCTTGATGGCACAAATTCGTATATTGCCCTCAGAATAGCGTAAGATAAGGACATATTGAGGAATAAATCAACAATAAACTCTGCAATAGAAATACTTACATCTATCACAAAACCGAAAACAGCTTTTAAAGCAATTTTCCAGTATTTTGAACCAATAAGCTTTTTTATTGCATCAATTAATTTTTTCTTAGTTTTTTTAACTGCGGTTTTAAAAACCAATTTTGCCATTTGGAATGATGCTTTCATTGCCATTATTGCTGCGCCAATTTGAACAATTAAAATAATCGCATCAATAATTTTGGCAGCAACGCTAATCTTAATTTTGAGATATCCGTAATCATCCGCATAGATAATAGAATCGTTTGAGCAATAGCTGTACATATTACTTGCTACTGGCAAATCGTCATTTATTGTAGCGAAGAGACACATCTTGGCTTCATCCAAATTCAAAAATCTACCCACTTCCGAATCATAGTACCGGCTCTGGAGGTAGTACATAGCGATCTCTTCGTCGTAGTAATACCCTCTGTAGCGGTAGGGGTTGACGGTGGCGATATTGCAGGTGGAGGTGTCGCTGGAGATCGTGCATTTTCCCCAGGCGTCGTAGGTGTACTTGGCAACGGTGTCACCATTAGCATCAGTAATGGCAATAATGTCACCTTGCAGGTTTTTCAGGAAGTAGAAGGGTGTACCGTTATACAGGATGCCACAAACGGATTCTTCATTGTCACGCAGGGGAATCAGGGTATTGCCGTCCCATTCTTCCTGTAGAATATTGGCACCGTCCAGGGTATAGGTGTGGGTTACGCCGTTTACGGTCTTGCTTGTACGGATGCCATTGGCGTTGTAGGTATAGGTGTTGCTGTCAAAGGTTTTCAGCTGCCGTCCCTTTTCCCAGGTCAGGCTGTGACCTAAGTATACCACCGGGTTGCCCTGAGAATCACAGGAGATCTCCTGTCCGTTGTAGGCTGTCAGCTTATCCTTCCAGACGGAGTCACCGTAGGTGTAGACCTTGCCATTCTTGGTCAGGATATTGCCGTAGTTATCGTAGGTCATTTCATTGATGACCACGCCGTCCACAGTCTCCGTCAGAAGCTGACCTAATGCATCATAGGTATATTCCGTTGCAGTAGTTTCTTCGCCGTCGCTTTCCACCACCGCCACGATCCGTTCTTCTGCGTCGTAGCTGTAGGACAGAGTTCTGCCGTCGGACAGGACGATCTGGCTCACAAGCTGGGTAGTGGCAGAGGACTTGACCTTGCCGCTTTCGCTGTGGGCATCGGTTACATCGCCGGCGTGATAAGCAAACTGCCGGGAGACAAAGCCGGTGCCCAGCTGCAACTCGTCAAAGACCTTTCTGCCAAAGCTGTCCGTCTTGGAATGGCTGGTGATCAGCTTGCCGTCAGCGGTGAACTTTACCACAGGGCTGTCATTTTCATCAGTATCGTAGAAGATGACCTGTTCTTCACCGTTTGCCGGAATGATCCGCTTTTTGACCAAAGTACCGTCCGTATCGTAATGATAGCGCACAACACAGATCGGTGTCCGGGCAGTTACAAAGCCGTCGCTGCTGATGGTAATGGCACATTCGCTGCTACGGATGATCTGACCGTCCTCATAGATATAACTATACTCCTTACAGCCCAAAATGTCAACAAAACGAGTCATTCGTAAATTCCGCGTAGTACCCTGTTAATGCTAAAACTTGACTATGATGCAACAGCCCCAAAGCCTTCTGAT
>CAZLLC010000114.1:0-5980 GCA_964560245.1 uncultured Oscillospiraceae bacterium
GCCTGCACCTGAGGGCCGTACTTGCCCACGATGCCGATGTAGTAGCGTCTTGCTTCACATGCCCAATCCTCATCTGCATCCAGCGCGCCAAACTTGCCAAAGCCGTCAGCGGAGAACAGCACCTTGTCATACGCGTCATAGGTCACGATGACCTCCGGCCAGTGGACCATGGGCGCGGTGACAAAGGTCAGCACATGCTTGCCCAAATTGAGGGTATCACCCTCCCCTACCACGATCCGGCGGTCTGCATAATCATTGCCGAAGAAGTTGCCCATCATCACAAAAGCCTTGGCAGAGGAAACCACTGTTGCCTCGGGATAAAGATTCAGGAACTTATCGATGTTGGCGGAGTGATCCGGCTCCATATGCTGCACCACCAGGTAGTCGGGCTTGCGTCCACCCAGTGCCTTCTGCAGATTGTCCAGCCATTCGTGGGTAAAATGCTTATCCACCGTGTCCATAACGGCCACTTTTTCATCTATGATCACATAGGAATTGTAGGCCATTCCGTTGGGCACCACATACTGACCTTCAAAAAGGTCCACCTGGTGGTCGTTAACGCCGATGTACTTGATGTCGTTTGTAACGGTCATATTGAATTTCTCCTGTTCATTGTTTATGGTTTGGACTTATTATACATTTTATTTTTTCGATTGTACAGTGACTTTATCACAGAAAATTTAAAAATAATCGATTATGATGATATCACAAATCAATAAGGAGGAAATATTTATGAGATTATACAATAAAGTGGCAGTCATTACCGGCGGCAGCCGTGGCATCGGTTTTGCCACAGCAGACGCATTTTTACGGGAGGGCGCGAAGGTCATCATCACCGCCAGTTCTCCGGCAACGGCAGAAAAGGCCGTCCAGCAGTTAAAGGAAAAACACCCGCAGGGGGTGATCGCCGGTATCAGCCCGGATCTGACCAGTCTGCAGGCAGTACAGAATGCCTTTGATGATGTGATCGCCCAATACGGCAGCATCGACATTTTGGTGAACAACGCCGGCATCTCCGAAAGCACGCCCCTGACAAAGTACACCGAGGAAACCTTTGATAAGGTAATGGATCTGAATGTAAAGGGCGTCTTTACCGCCATCCGGGCTGTAACGGCGCATATGGCGGCACGGGGCAGCGGTGTGATCCTGACCACCTCCTCGATGGTCAGCATCTCCGGTCAGCCCAGCGGCTTTGCTTACCCGGCATCCAAATTCGCGGTAAACGGTATGACCGTGTCCCTTGCCCGGGAATTAGGACCCAGCGGCATTCGGGTCAACGCCGTGGCGCCGGGCATCACGGAAACCGATATGATGAAGGCCGTTCCCAAGGAAGTGATCGAGCCTATGATCCAGCGCATCCCCCTGCGGCGGCTGGGTCAGCCGGCGGACATTGCCAACGCCTTTGTATTTTTGGCATCTGAGGAAGCAAGCTATATTACCGGCGTGGTGCTGAGCGTGGACGGAATGGCACGAAGCTGATACAGGAGAACATTATGGAAGGTTATGATCTGTTGATATTAGGCGGCGGACCGGGCGGTTATTTGGCGGCAGAGCGCGCCGCCCGGGGTGGGCTGAAGGTTCTGTTGTTTGAAAAAAGAGCCCTTGGCGGTGTCTGCCTGAATGAAGGCTGTATTCCCACAAAGACGCTTTTAAATTCCGCCAAAGCCTATGAACACGCCCTGCACAGCAGCGCTTACGGCGTGATCTGCGACGATGTGCGCTATGATCAGAAGGCGGTGGTGCAGCGGAAAAACAAGGTGGTCCGCACATTGGTTGCAGGCATACGGGGTAAAATGAAAGCCGCCGGTGTCAGCGTTGTGGCAGAAGAAGCCCGGATCACCGGCAAAAACGAAAGCGGCATCCATCTGACTGCCGCCGGCAAGACCTATCAGGGCAAAAGCTTAGTGATCGCCACCGGTTCCTCCGCTGCCATCCCGCCGATCCCCGGTGTCCGGGAGCATTTAGGCAGCTTTGTGCTGACCAGCCGGGAGATCCTGGATCTGACCGAAGTTCCGGAGCGGCTGACCGTCATTGGCGGCGGTGTGATCGGTTTGGAAATGGCAGCTTACTTCGCCTCTGTTGGCGCGCAGGTGACGGTGGTGGAAATGCTTTCCCACATTGCAGGCGCCACCGACCGGGAGATCGCCGCGCTGCTGCAAAAGGATCTGGAGAAAAAAGGCATCCGCTTTCTTTTGGAGCATACCTGCCTGAAGGTGGAAGACGGGGCGGTATATGTGGCAGACAAAGCAGGACAGGAGCAGAAAATCGATGCCGACAAGGTACTGCTTTCCATCGGCAGACGCCCCAACTGTGATAACATCGGTCTGGAAGCTGTAGGCGTTTATTTCGATCGCAGCGGCATCCGGACAGACTCCTTCTGCCGCACAAATATAGACGGCATCTACGCCGTCGGTGATGTAAACGGTCATCATATGCTGGCGCACACCGCCTACCGGGAAGCAGAGGTTGCTGTGAATAACATTCTGGGCAAGCCCGATAATATGCGCTACCATGCCAACCCGTCCGTGATCTACACCCAACCGGAGGTGGCAGGTGTAGGCAAGACCGAGGAGGAATGCATAGCAAAAGGCATCGATTACGAAGTCCGCAAGCTGTCTATGCGTTATTCCGGACGGTTCGTGGCAGAAAACGAAGGCGGTGACGGGCTGTGCAAGATCATTGTGGATAAAAAAAGGCGGACGGTTTTGGGCGTTCACCTGATCGGCTCTTATGCCGCGGAGATCATCTGGGGCGCTGCGGAAATGCTCGAAGCCCATTTCCGGGTGGAAGATGCCCGGCAGATCATTTTCCCCCACCCCACCGTCAGTGAGATCATCAGGGACGTTCTTTGGGAATTTCCGGACTAATAAACAAAGGAGAATCATATGAACATTATTAATATTAAAAAAGAGCAGTATGCAGAAGAAGTATTAAACAGCGATAAGCCGGTTCTGCTGGACTTTTGGGCACCCTGGTGCGGTCCTTGCCGGATGATCGCCCCCATTTTAGAGGAGATCGCAGCCCAACGGCCGGATATTAAAGTCTGCAAGGTCAATGTGGATGAGGAAGCAGCCCTTTCCGCGCTTTTCCACGTTTCCAGTATCCCAATGCTGGTGGTAATGAAAAACGGAAAAATCGTCAACCAATCCATCGGCGCAAAGCCCAAAGCGGACATTTTGGATCTGCTATAAAAAAGGACGCCTTGGCGTCCTTTTTTCATTAACAGTTGACAATTATGGTGTCCGCTCCGCGGACGAATTTAAAACATTGTTTAGCGCAGCAAAGGCTTCTCCTTGAGGAGAAGCTGTCACCGAAGGTGACTGATGAGGTGTGCGGCAGGCAGTTACTTTGAACGAAAACTTTTGGCGAATTTTTACTGCGGTAACACCTCATCCGTCCCTGCGGGCCACCTTCTCCTCAAGGAGAAGGCTTTAGATTGTACGCCGAACCTCCTGCGCTAAATTCTATTTTACCGTATTCAATCCTGCAAAGCTTCCAGCTTCTGCCGCTGGGTGACGGTAATCGCGCCACGGGTCAGCTGAACCATTCCTTCACTTTGGAAATACCGCAGCATCCGGGTCACCACCTCCCGGGCTGTTCCCAGGTGATTGGCGATCCGCTCGTGGGTGATCTTCAGCTCCTGTGTGCCCTCCAGGTCGGCTTCCTCCAGCAAAAATGCCGCCAGCCGCTTGTCCAGGCTTTTCCACATGATCTGCTCCATCAGCCACATCAGTTCGGAGTAATTGCTGCTGATCAGATTTCTGCAATAGTTGGACACCGCCAGAGATTCATCCACCAAATTCTTAAACAGGCAGGCCGGGATGCTCCAAAACTGAGTATCCTTCTCCGCCTCGATCATCACATTAAACTGCATATCCGGCATCACGCAGGAGGCGCTGAGCAGGCTCACGTCATACTCCAGCAGCCGGCTGATGGTGATCTCCCGACCGTCCTCAGACAGAATATACGCCCGCAGCTGACCGGACTTCACCATCACAAGACCCAGGCAATCGGCACTGCTGTCGTGGATATGGGTGCCCTTTTCCACCGTTCTGTATTCAATTACATTGCTGATCCGCTGCTTCTGTTCTTCGGTCAGCTTGTCCCACACAGGCAAATACGCTGCATATTCCACGGTTTAAGCCCCCTTTTAACATATGTTCAGTATAAATAATTTTACCGAATATGTCAATCAGCGAAAGCCTTTTTCCATTTTTGTCGGAAAAAGGTTGTTTTTGCAAAAAAGCTGTGATATAATCGAAAAAAATGTTGTAGGAGGGGTCATTATGGCCAGTATCCAAAATTTCAGGATCGCTGTTCGCGGCTTCCATCGCAAGGACGTTGTGGACTATATTGAGTATATCAACAATAAGCATAGCGCACAGATCGAGCAGCTGAACAATCAGCTTCAGGAAGCCCTTGCAAAATCCAATAGCGCAGAGCTTCAGGCACAGCTGGAAGCTGCCGAAGCCCGGATCAAGGAGTTGGAAGAAGCTGCCGCAGGCGCACCTGCCGCCGCTGTCAATTGCACAGAGCAAGAGCTGGAGGCCTACCGCCGTGCGGAAAAGGCTGAGCGTCAGGCTAAGGAACGGGCTCAGCAGATCTGCGATCAGGCCAATGCGGTGCTGGCAGAGGTGACCCGCAAGGCAGAGTCTGCCGCTGCTCAGATCAATGCCATTGCCGATCAGATCACCGGTCAGATGCAGGAAACAAAGGATGCTTTCCAAAGCGCAGTAGCCACCCTGTCTGATATAGGCTCTGAAACAGAAGAATAATTTTCAGCGGGGCCTTTGCCCCGCTGTAGAACGAAATATCTTTATCTTGGCCCCCGCTTTTAAGAGGGGGCTGTCTTTTTGCCGATTTTAGGCAATAAGACTGGGGGAGTTCTTAGGTATAATATGAAAAAGATCATTTGGAACGCATATAAAAATTTCAGCTGCATCGCCGAAAAATGTGAGGATGCCTGCTGCTATGGCTGGGAAGTGGATATTGATGAAGCCTCCGCCCAAAAGTATCTTGCTATGGAAGGGGCTTTGGGCGACCGGCTCCGTCAGGTGCTGAAAACCAAAGACGGCGAAACCTCTATGGTTTTGGAAAACGGCCGGTGTCCTATGTGGCAGCAAGATGGGCTTTGCCGCTTGCAAAAAGAACAGGGGCACGATGCCCTGTGCAAGGTCTGTCGGGAGTTCCCCCGGCTTTATATGGATTACGGGGATTTTGCCGAGTGGGGACTGGAAATGTCCTGTCCGGAAGCGGCACGGCTGATTTTCGCAGACCCTTCTGTTCAAACGGAGGAACACGCCGGTACTGAGCCGGAATATGACCGGGAACTGATGGAAACACTGCAAAAAAGCCGTGCTGAGATCCTGGATTTCTGGACTAATACAGAAATGACTGTGCCCCAGGCTTTGGCGGTAACCCTGCTGTATGCCCACTACATTCAGGATGCTTTGGACGGCGGCAGCTATACGGTCTTAGAGCCGGAAGCCTGCCTGCAAAATGCCCGGCAATTTGCAGGAAGCGGTGATGTTGGGGTCATTATCAGCTTTTTTAAGAATTTGGAGATCCTGACAGACCTCTGGAAGCAGCGGCTGAACGCCCCCGATCCCAGTGCTTGGGACGAACGGCTGAAAACCGTTGTACTCTACCTGATCCGCCGGTACTGGCTGCAGGCAGTGTGGGATTTTGACCTGGTATGCCGGGCGAAATTGATCGTAACCGCCTGTATTTTGATCAATGCCTTGGGCGGCGACACTGTAGAAACCGCCCAGCAGTTTTCTAAAGAGATCGAAAACGACCCGGATAATGTGGACGCCCTTTTGGACGCCGCCTACACCTCCCCTGCCTTCACCGATGCCAACCTGTTGGGTCTGCTGCTTGGGTAAGCTTTTCTATATTGTAGTGCTAAATCAGAACTTAGCGCACCAAAGGCTCCCCTTTGAGGGGAGCTGGCATATTGCCGATTTTAGGCAATATGACT
>CAZLLC010000115.1:0-5977 GCA_964560245.1 uncultured Oscillospiraceae bacterium
ATTGGGACGGAGAGAAAAACCGGGTTTATCTTTCAGTTGATTGAGGGCATCATTTACTTTTTCCTTATTCCATAGAAACGGTTTTCTGTCCTTAACACTGACCGCAATAAAATATGCGCCTGAGGTAGAATAATCGTTAATCGTCAATGCGGATCGGTTTGCGTGTAGGACATTGTGCCATTATTTTTTCTCCGCTTTCAATCCCGTTAATCCTTCCCAAACGGGTAATTCATAGCTTGGAATATAGATTCCATATATTTTCCCGTTGTGGTGAACCTCTATGATGTGGTACTGCCTACAATGGATACATCCCATATTATCGCTTGTCAACTTATACTGCTTGTAGATCCCTTCGCCAAAACCTTTATTTTTATTCCAGCCTGTGATCCGAATATGTTTCTTTACAGTATGAATTGATACCAGAGAGGATATAGGGAATGCATATTTTCCTTCTAAATTGGCAATGTACAGATTATGGGTGTCGTTAAAAACCTTGAATTCGGGGTTGAAATAAGGAGCTAATTGGAATCCTTTTTCGCAAACCTTAATGCGGTCTTTATTTCTTTTATAGAAGAAAGATAATAGGTCAACATCTTTTGCGTTAGATGGAACAGACAATTCAGCATAAACGGCATGGCTCATACTTTCCAAATTTGTAAGTATTTGAGCACTCTCGTCGGTTTCCAAAACAGTCTTTTCTTTTTGTGTGCTTATGATCTTGAGTATTCCCGCAATCAACAGACAAATGCCACAGCTCCAAAATACCCAAGGGGCATTTTTATATGCTTGCTCAAGTGATATATTACCCAATGCTCTTAACAGGCTTACGGCAAGGATCGCCCCTAAACCACCGCAGATCAACTGTATAATGCGCAACGGTAAAGGCAGCTTGGAACGTTCAATTGTTTCTTCTGCTCTTTTTGAGGATTGTTCAAATGACTGCGCCATAGCGGCAGATGGCCGCATTACCAGAAATTCTTCGCCGTTGATTTGCTCGTTTTTCTTGTTCTGTGTTAAATCAATTCCTAAAAACGGTTTCATATCAAAACCTCCTTTTAATAATTATAGCACACAGCTTAATTGCTGTAAATATGGAAAACATAAACGAACAAAGAAGCGTGGACTGGATAAACGGCACACGCTTCTTGAAATTATTGACTATTTGATCTATACTTCCAGCTTTTTCCGGGAACAATACTATAGTGTATTATAAAATGGAATAATGAGGGATTTATTCAACAAAAATTGATAAAACCATAATAAAAAACCGTCAAATCCTACTTCACAAAATAAGGCAACTGTGCTACAATTACAAAACTGGTATGCCCCTGTTATCAGTAAAAACAGGGAGGGCTCCACAAAGTATATCAAAGGAGAATCGTCGATGAAAAAAACCTATACCCAATCCTGTGAAGAAGTCCTTCACGACCTTGGAGTAGGAACACAGGGACTGACAACAGCTCAGGCACAGGAGCGGCTTGCAAAGTACGGCCCCAACAAATTGAAGGAAGCCGCGAAACCCACACTGTTGCAGCGTTTCCTTACACAGCTGAAAGATCCTATGCTGATCATCCTGATGATCGCTGCGGCGGTGTCTGCAGCTACAACCATTCTTGATTTTATGCAGCTGCCCGAGCCCCGGGATTTTGGTCACCTGACCGAAGGTCTTGTGGAAGTGGGCATCATCCTTGTGGTGGTGCTGCTCAATGCCATTCTGGGCGTTATTCAGGAAAGTAAGGCGGAGGCTGCCATTGAAGCCTTGCAGACCATGACCGCTGCTACCTGCAAGGTCATTCGTGACGGCAAGCAGATCGTTCTGCGTTCCGATGAACTGGTGCCCGGTGATGTGATCGTACTGGAAGCCGGTGATGCTGTACCTGCTGATGGCCGTATTATTGAAAATGCCAGCCTGAAGATCGAGGAAGCCGCGCTGACCGGTGAATCTGTTCCCGTCAACAAGCTGATCGATGCGCTGAACCTGACTGCCGGTCAGGATGAAGTGCCTTTGGGTGACCGGAAGAATATGTGCTATATGGGCTCTACTGTGGTTTATGGCCGCGGTAAAGCAGTCATTACCGCCACCGGTATGGACACGGAAATGGGCAAGATCGCCGGCGCGCTGGCTGCTGCGGAGGATGAGGAAACACCGTTGCAGAAGAAGCTGGACAGCCTGGGAAAGACACTTTCCTTCCTGGTGCTGGGCATCTGTGTGTTTATTTTCATCTTTAACCTGGTGATGAAGGGCAATTACTCTCTGAACGGCATCTTAAGCACCTTTATGGTAGCGGTATCCTTGGCTGTGGCGGCGATCCCCGAGGGCCTGGCAACGGTGGTGACCGTTGTGCTTTCCATCGGCGTTACCAAAATGAGCAAGCGCAACGCCGTTATCCGTCGGCTCACCGCGGTGGAGACTTTGGGCTGCACCCAGATCATCTGCTCTGATAAGACCGGTACACTGACCCAAAACAAAATGACCGTTTTGGAGTCCACCGGTGATGAAAAGCTGGTTGCTACCGCAATGGCGCTTTGCTCTGATGCAAAGCTTAATGAAAATGATGAAGCTGAGGGCGAGCCCACGGAGTGCGCGCTGGTAAACTTTGCCTGCAAGCTGGGTCTTAAGAAGCAGGATCTGGAAGCAAAGATGCCCCGTGTGGATGAAGCGCCCTTTGACAGTGGCCGTAAAATGATGTCCACTGTCCACGCCGCAGACGGCAAGTTCGTACAGTACACCAAGGGCGGTCCCGATGTGGTCCTGTCCCGCTGTACCCACTACCTGGAGAACGGTCAGATCAAGCTTATGACCCAGGAGAAGATGGATGCCATTATGGCTGACAACAAGGCGATGGCGGATAAGGCGCTCCGGGTGCTGGCAGTGGCTCAGCGTCTGTGGGATGATAAACCTGCCGACAATACCCCTGAATTTTTGGAGCAGGATCTGGTATTTTTGGGTCTGACCGGTATGATCGACCCGGTTCGTCCTGAGGTCAAGGCTGCTATCGAGGAATGCCGCAACGCCGGTATCCGTCCGGTGATGATCACCGGCGACCATAAGGACACCGCGGTGGCTATTGCTAAGGAGCTGGGCATCATCACCGATGCCTCCGAGGCGATTACCGGCGCAGAGCTGGATGCTATTTCTGATGATGACATCTGCGAATTTGTGAAAAAGTTTGGCGTATATGCCCGTGTTCAGCCGGAGCATAAGACCCGGATCGTCAAGGCCTGGAAGGCAAACGGCTGCATCACCGCTATGACCGGTGACGGCGTAAATGACGCCCCCTCCATCAAGTCCGCGGATATTGGCGTTGGTATGGGCATCACCGGCACAGACGTTACCAAGAATGTTGCCGATATGGTGCTGGCAGACGATAACTTTGCGACCATCGTTTCCGCAGTTGGTGAAGGACGGCGGATCTATGACAATATCCGTAAGGCCATCCAGTTCCTGCTGGCCTCCAATATGAGTGAGGTTCTGGGCGTGTTTGGCGCTACCCTGATGGGCTTTGTGCTGCTCAATCCTGTGCATTTGCTGTTTATCAATCTGGTTACCGACTGTTTCCCGGCATTGGCTTTGGGTATGGAAGAAGCAGAGCCCGATACCATGCAGCGTCCACCCAGAAATTCCAAGGACGGCATTTTCTCCGGCGGTTTGGGTATTGATGTGGTGTATCAGGGTATTTTGGTTACTGTAGTCACTATTGCTGCTTACCTGATCGGCAGCTACATCGAGTTCTCACCGGAACACGGTGCCGGCTGGTTTGCTCACCTGATCTCCAAGTCTGTAGGTGAGTCCGGTCACGGTATGACCATGGCATTTTTGGCAATGAGTATGTGTGAGATCTTCCACTCCTTCAACCTGCGTTCTCAGAGAAAGAGCGTGTTCTCCCTGCACACCCACAACAAGGTTTTGTGGGCAGCAATGCTGGGAAGCCTTGTGCTGACCACACTGGTCATTGAAGTACCTTTCCTGGCAAAGGCCTTCGGCTTTACGCCCATCGGTCTGACTGAGTACGGCATCGCAATTGCTCTGGCACTGCTGGTCATCCCCGTGGTGGAGCTGGTCAAGCTCATTCAGAGAAAGTTGGCAAAATAAGGAGCTGTCTAAAGAATAGCAGGGTCACCTCTCCTGAGGTGACCGCAACAAATCAAAAAACAGCACAAAATCTGCAAATGGGCAGATTTTGTGCTGTTTTTATATCTCGGACACCCGGGGACGGGAATGTCACTTAGTTAAGGAAGGACACCCTCTCAGTCACGGCTTTGCCGTGCCAGCTCTCCCAAAGGGAGAGCGTGTGACACCCTCTCCCTTTGGGAGAGGTGTCAGCCCGTACGGGCTGACGGAGAGGGCAAAAAGCTTAACTTAATGGCATTTCCGGGGACGGGTGTCCCTACACAATAATTGTGGCATAGTATACTTTTTGGGGGCGTCGCAGCATTTTGCAACACCCCCTGAAGCTATATATAACAGAATCCAAGGTTCCCCCACAGGACAACAATACCTCCCAAAAGCTTGTGTCATCCTGAGGAGCACAGCGACGAAGGATCTTCGCAGTGCAGCACTTGACAGTTCGACATATTGGAATTTGACGGTTAGTACTATATACCGCAGATGGTAAAGCACCTATGCAGGGTGAAGCATTCTTTTACCCACGGACTCAGTTCTTCAATAACACTCTTCCATTGCTCATTTTCCTTCGACTTTTTGACAAGGCTGTTCCATTGTTCGTTGTTTACTTCATTCGGGGCATAATAGCAAAATTCCTCGATAGATTTAGAAAACAATTCATAAAGCATAAGTGAATCGAATGTATCGGAATGAAGATAAAGAGAGTCTTTCAACCAAAATTTGTTTTTGAATTTTCCCTTTTGAAATTCAAAAAAACAGGTGCCTCCTGTTGCTTTTTGTTGTACTTCATCAAGAAAATAATTCATTCACTCACATCCCTTCATCAAATTCAAGTTTATCTAACTGCATTATACTTGTTTGTGTATAAGAATTCAAGTATCTGCTTTGTGGAATGGTTGTTTGACAAATTGCAGTTGATTTTTACAAAAATGCCTGCTATAATACATCTATTCATAACTGCAGGGTTCGTATATCGGTAATACAACGGCTTCCCAAGCCGTGAAGGCGGGTTCGATTCCCGTACCCTGCTCCAAAAAAAGACCTCTTTTGTCTACCGGACAAAGGAGGTCTTTTTGAATGATGTATATATCCGGAAGTGAATTATCGTTTTAACGCACCATCGAAAGGCGCGTAGGGAGAAGGCTCCCCTTTGAGGGGAGCTGTCAAATTGCCGATATTAGGCAATTTGACTGAGGGGTGGAAATTCTTCGCAACATACATATTTCATCCTTCCGGCAAAAATCAAATAGATTTTTGCCACCTTCCCTTGAGGGAAGGTCTTTAGGCATCTTTAATAATATGGTGTGGCAGTGGGGTGCCTGTGGCGGTAAAGCGCCCATCCGGGTGGCGAAACAAAAAAAGTAAAAATATACGGAAATAAAGGTTGAATTTCAAAATGATTTATGATACGATATGGTCGTATTGATATGGGGGTAGTGCGCCCATACGGTACGCACGTTGAAACACAATTTTCTGTCTATAGAAAGCAGGTATATACTATGGCTGTACCCCATACCATTGCCGTTGCCGGCAAGGGCGGCGTAGGCAAGACCACCACCTGCGGTATGCTGATCGATTACCTGTGTAAGAAAGATCAGGGTCCTGTACTGGTTGTGGACGCCGATGCCAACTCCAACCTGAACGAAGTTTTGGGTGTGGAGGTAGAGGTCAGCTTGGGCGCCATCCGTGAAGAGATGGCTCAGGCTGAAATGAAAGGAACCATTCCGTCCGGAATGACCAAGGCGGATTACGCCAATTTTAAATTCAATTCCGCTTTGATCGAGGAAGACGACTTCGATATGCTGGTCATGGGCCGCACCCAGGGCAAGGGCTGCTATTGCTATGTCAATG
>CAZLLC010000116.1:0-2477 GCA_964560245.1 uncultured Oscillospiraceae bacterium
AGTGCATCACCTCCAAGTTGCAGGAAATGGGTGTGACTGTGATCAATTATGATGATTCCCTTCGGGTCATCAGTCAGGAACGGCTTCGGGGCACTACAGTCAAGACCCGACCCTATCCCGGCTTCCCTACGGATATGCAGGCGCAGATCTGTGTGTGTATGACCATTGCCGACGGCGTGAGCAAGCTGACGGAAAGTGTGTATGAAACCAGATTTTTCGGTTACTGCTCTGAGCTGAGCAATATGGGTGCCGATATTCTGATCAATGGCAAGACTGCCATCGTTACCGGTACCCCCCGGCTTTACGGGGCAGTGGTTCGGGCGAAGGATCTGCGTGCCGGCGCGGCACTGGTCATTGCCGGTCTGTCCGCAGAGGGTACCACCTATGTGGAGAATATCACCTATATTGAGCGCGGTTATGAAAATATCGTTTCCAAGCTGTCTGCATTAGGCGCGGATATTCAGCGAATTGAAGATTAATAAGAAGACCTGCTGCGTTGTTTGCAGCAGGTCTCATTTTATGCTTTTGTGCAGGAAAGATTTTGTATCCAGCTTCCTTTGCGAACAAGGAAGAAGCCTAAAACAGCCTTTCCTACATCAACACTCTGACACAGAAGATACAGTGTTAAGATCGGCAGTCCTGCGAAACGGCTCAGACAGTAGGCCAGGGGAATGTTAAATGCCCACAGAATGCCGCAGTCGTAGAAAAATGTGAGCCAGGTCTTGCCGCCGGAACGCAAAGTGAAGTAAACACACAGCAAATAAGACTGTAGAGGCTTCAAGACAGCCAAAATCAGGATCAGCCGGGCAGCAAGGGTGCGGACGTCATCTGTTGTGTTGTAAAGCCGGGGGAACAAATGGGAAATACAGGCCAGAAACAGTCCGAAGATGATGCCGAAAATGATCGAAAGGGTCAGCAGCTTCTTGTTGCAGTCACGGATCTCCTCATTGGGCTTTCCGGCACCCATCATCTGTCCCATCATAATGCCCACCGTGTTGGCGATGGCAATGGCGGTCACATTGGCAAAATCATTGATGGTGCCGGAAATGTTCAAAGCCGGTACCACATTTAATCCGCATATGGAATAGCACTGGGTCAATACCGCAATACCGGAGGACCAAAGAAATTCGTTGCACAGCAGGGGCATACCCTTGATGAATATGCGCTTTGTAAGGGGCGCGGGAACATACAGACTCCTGAAAAGACCTCTTGCAAAACCGTACCGGGCGGTATGGGTATGTGTCCAAAGACAAACAACGAAAAATTCCACATACCGGGAGATCACGGTAGCAATGGCTGCACCGGTCACGCCCATAGCTGGCGCACCGAAATGACCGAAGATCAGCACATAGTTGAAGAAAAGGTTGACCAGTACTGCCACAATGCCGCTGAACATAGGAACAGTGGATTCTCCGCATTCACGGAGGGTGGAGGCATATACATTGGTCATAGCGAAGGGAATAAAGCCCCACAGCATCACCAGCATATACTCGTAGCCATAGCTTAGGGTCTGGGCAGCGTCTGCCGGATCTCCCTCACCCTGCAGATAAAGCTTGATCAGATTTGGACCAAATGGAATGAGTAAGCCGATGACCAAAGCTGTGAGAATAAGGCACAGGATCACCTTGTAGCGGGTGGTGTGCCGCACACCCTCCTGATCGCCGGAGCCGTGAAACTGAGCGCCGAAAATACCGGCACCGGCGGTGGCACCGAATATACACAGATAGAAGATCAGAATCAGCTGATTGGCAATGGAAACACCGCTCATTTGGATAGTGCCTACCTGACCGACCATAATGTTGTCCAGTAAGGAAACAAAATTGGTGATGGTATTTTGAATAACGATGGGAATGGCGAAGCCCAGGACCCGTTTCAGAAAGGACCGGTGGCCGATGTATTTGGAAAGCATAGAAATCTCCGGGGAATTATAATTTTTGACCGCCTAAATAAACGCTGACCTGTGCGTAATCCGGGCTGCATACGAGAAAATCAGCCAGCTTACCGGATTCGATAGAACCGATCTTGTCCTGTACGCCCAAGGCGCAGGCGGGGTTGAAGGTAGCGGCGCGAACCGCATCTTCTTCACAGATGCCGAAGGAGATGGCCCGGCGCATACATTCAAACAGGTTGGTTGCGGAGCCTGCGATCGTGCCGTCGGCAAGCTTCGCAATACCGCCGCGGAGGAATACCTGCTGTCCGCCCAGCTCATATTCGCCGTCGGGCATACCGCAGCATCGCAAAGCATCGGAGATCAGGATCATCCGCTGACCGCCGAAGATGGAAAATGCCAAACGGACAGAGGCAGGATGGATATGCATACCGTCACAGATGATCTCAGCCCGGACGTTGGGGTTTTCCGCGGCAGCGGGGATCACACCGGGATTGCGGTGATGAATGCCTGGCATACCGTTGTAAAGGTGGGTCAAATGGGTAGCGCCGGCATCAAAGGCCCTCTTGGCGTGATCGTAATCAGAATC
>CAZLLC010000116.1:2487-5960 GCA_964560245.1 uncultured Oscillospiraceae bacterium
ATCGGTGTGGGCAACGGAAACGGTGCAAAGCGCCTTTGCCTGCTCCACAAATTCTTCAGCGCCGGGCAGCTCCGGGGCAATGTCTACGATGCGGACAAGACCGCCGCAGCCCTCGTAAAGCTCCTTAAAGCCTTCAAAATCCGGATTTTTCAGGTAAGCGCCGTTCTGAGCGCCTTTTTTCTTTTCGGAAAAATAAGGTCCTTCCATCTGAATTCCCATTATCCGGGCACAGCCCGCCGGTTGCTCGTCTGCCAGCTTTCTTCCTGTTGCGAAAGCTTTTTTCAGGGTTTCGTAGGGCAGGGTCATAGATGCCGGGGCAAAGGAGGTCACACCCACCGATGCCAGGTACTTTGCGATCGTTACAAGACCGTCGTAATCGCCGTCGGAAAAATCAGCGCCGGAATTGCCGTGGTTGTGTACATCACACAGACCGGGGATCACAGTAGCGCCCTGAAGATCAACTGCTTCTTCCGGAACTGTTTCGGGGAAAATCACACCAAAGGTGCCGTCGGGCTTTACTTCAAAAGCGCCGGTATGAAACTGGAAATCGGCGCCGAAAATACGGGCATTTTTGAAAAACATATACATTTCTCCTTAAAAAAGAGGCAGTTTTTACTGCCTCTTTAAATTATTTCTCAATTTTAGGCAGGCTGGCAGCGGCGGCGCTTTGACCGACGCGGCGTGTTTTTTCATCGGGAAGCATTACCTGCACTTTTTGTGCCAGTTCCGGGAATTCGTCTTTCAGCACATCGTTGCAGGTTTTCAGGATCAGGTCGCCGCCCTTGCCGGACATTACCCGTCCCAAAAGCATCAGATGGCGGATATCGTAAAAATGGGCATACAGCACCACCGTATAGGCAAGGTAAATGCCGATATCTTTATAAACGGCCTGTGCCCGGGGGTCGTCCTGCTCCATAAGCTTCTGAACGACCTTCAGCTTTTCTGCCGGTGTCAGGTTTTCATCCAGTTCGATACCGGCACGGGGCGCCAGCTTATTCACGGAATCCTGGGAGAAGTACTTACAGCCCACGCCGAGGTCTGTAGACCATTCGTCCTGCATAGCGTTTTCGTTCAGATCCACAGGGGCGAAGGCCAGCTCGTTGATCCAGCCAAGAACGTTTTTATCCTTGTCCACATAGCCTACGGCTTCGCTGGTGCCCATAGCCATACCCATAATAGAGCCTACATTCATACCCATAGCGCCTGCCAGGGCGGAAACATCGCCGTCATTGGCAACCACGATGGGTACATCGCCGATCTCAGCCGCGGCACGGTCAAATACGGTTTTGACCTCGTCCCACCGTTCCCGGGGAACACAGTAGAAAATACTGGAGATCATAGGGGCATTGCCGATAAAAACACCGGCGGAGGATACGCCGATGGCGTCCACCCGGGGCATTTTGGAGGCGGCGGTGCGGAAGGAATCCAAGATCCCCTCATATTGATAGCTGGGATCGGGATTCTTTTTCGGGTGCCAGACCACTTCTTCAGAGTATACACATTCGCCGTCAATGACTGCGGAAACCTTTCGGTCAGAGCCGCCGGCATCAAAACCGATACGGCAGCCGTCCAAATGACCGCCGATAGGCTGAGGGCACTCGTTGGCTTCCGGACAGGCGTCCAGGGGCAGGTCAATGATCTCAAGCTCCTGCTCGTAAAGCTTCTGGAAGAAATCACAGTCGAAAGCCCGTTCGCCTTCGGGGGTGTATGCCTTCTGAAGCTTTTGCGCGATAGGGGAGGCACCGCAGATATAGACCTTAAAACCGCCGATGGACCACAGCAGGAACTTCATATACCGTTCCACATACCGGTAGTCGGCATCGAACAATTCTTCTGTGCCGTGAATAAAGGTGTTGCGGACAGAAACAAAGCCGCCGTTGCGCTCTACCGCAATGGCAATGGGCTGCCGGGCAGTTTTGCGGTAGGCATCAGCCCAGATCCCAAAAGGGATAAAATCCGGATCCAAAGCCGGAATATGTTTTATTTCGTAAGGGATTCCTAAGTATTGCATATGTACTCCTTTTGGTTAGCGGCGAAGTTCATCGGCAACCTTTGCCACGATGTAGTTCATTTGGGTCCATTTCTTTTCCATATCCGCAACCAGTGCGATCTGGGTTCTGGCACGCACCAGGTTATGCTCCGGATAATCGATCTTACTGAAGTACAGGTCTCCGTCCAGATAGTCCTTCAGGAAACGGACTGCCAGCTCCAGTGTCATTACATAAGCGCCCAAAGGCAGCATGGTCACTTCCATATCGGTCAGAGCCGGTGCTGCGGTAATATAGCCGCGGGTGTAAACCTCGAAAAGGTGCAGATTCAGACTCATTTTACTGGTATCGGGCTCATCCTCGGCAGCGGTAGCCGCACCGAAACGGATGGAATCACCGAAATCGTACAGACTGGAGCCGGGCATAACCGTATCCAGGTCCAAAACGCACAGGCTCTTGCGGGTCTCGTTGTCCAGCAGAACATTGTTGAGCTTGGTGTCGTTGTGGGTCACACGCAGAGGAAGCAGCTTGGTATCCAGCATTTTCTGCAGGATACTGCCTTTTTCCTCCCGCTCCAGCAGGAATTGGATATCCTCCTGAACCTGGGCAACACGGCCGACTATATCCATATCCACGGATTCTTTAAAATGAACATAGCGGTCGATGGTATTGTGGAAATTGGGGATGATCTCATAAAGCGAATCGGCAGGGAAGTCTGCCAAAAGCTCCTGGAAACGACCGAAAGCTAAGGCACTTTGATAAAAATCCTCATCGGTTTCCGGCGCGTCCAGTGTGAAACCGCCAACGAAATCATACATCCGCCAAAATTCACCGTCGGGACTTTTGTGGTAGTACTGACCTGTCTTGGCAGGGATGAAGTGCAAGGTCATACGGGGGTCTTCCACCCGCTGACGCAAATAATTGGTAACGGCACTGGTATTGGCCATTACCTGAATGGGGTTTTTGAAAACATATTTATTGATCCGCTGTAGCACATATTTGGTGCCGCTTTCGGAAGTTACGCAGAATGTGTTGTTGATATGACCGTTGCCAAATGCCACACAGGAAACAGGGGGACTGTCGATCTGAAAGGAGGCAGCTATCTTTTGAACAAACATTTAATCACCTCAATATATTTCTCAAGTAACCGCTGATTAAATCCTCTGCGGTTACTTAAGGGGTTGTCTCCATATTTTACCATAGCCTGCATCAAAAAGCAAATACAATTAAGGTAAATAACCGCCAAAATGCTCTATTTTTGTACCAAATTCGATTTTTCTGTCCAAAGCCTGTTTTTTTGGTTGGCGGATGATTGACTTTTTAAATGGAAGTCGGTATAATATTTTCGGAAAAATTAAAAGGCGGAGTTCCGCCTTTCAAAGAAAGGAAAATTGCCATGATTTACAGTACTGAAGTACAGCACATGTGTCCCGTGGCCAAGGGTGCCTACCACGGCCCCGCTCCCATTCCCGAAGAGGGCAAGTG
>CAZLLC010000117.1:0-5941 GCA_964560245.1 uncultured Oscillospiraceae bacterium
GCGGGATTTTCGATATGCCGCGTTGCGGCTCGATATGTGCTTCGGCACCGAGGACGTTCGCCGGGCACCGCAACAGGATAGTGAGGGATTTATATCATATCGAATTTTCCGTCAGGAAAATATATCGATTTTGCTGTAAAGCAAAAATATCGAATTGCGCAGCAATATATCGACCACAAAATAAAGAGCAAGAATAGAAGTGTTTTACTTCTACTCTTGCTCTTTTTTTCGTATTATTTCTTATTGCTTTGTTTTTGCCAGCGGGGGCTCTTTTTGGGGGTTACACAGGAATCACAGCGGTCATTTTTCAGGAAAGAGATCCTGAATGGGTACACCCAGCACCTTAGAAAGGCCGTATAGCTCAATATCTGTCACCGTTCTCTGCCGATCCTCAATTCTGGAAATTGATCCGCGGCATATATAAATTGCCATCATTTCCAGCTTGTTTGACAGAGTCTGCTGACTCATTTTTTTGGAGATCCGAAGTCTTCGAACCTGATCGCCCACCATATTCATTGCGTTTCCGTCAATAATTCTTGCCATTGTATACCCTCCTTTTGTCTTGACATAGGACAAAATTAAGTGTATATTATTTTGTAATTAGTGTTGTCCTATCATAGGACAACGCAGAAATTATCTGCAGAAACTGCGAAAAATATACGAATACGGGAGGTTTTATGAATGAAAAAGCTATGGTTCAAACAAGATTTGGGAAGAACCGTAAGCAAAATGATGATCGTTTTGCTTATAATGGTGATGATGCTTTCTTGTGTCTTTATCTCCGCTGCCGCGGAAGAATTCTTAGGAACAGGAACGATCAGCACCGATGAGGGTACATTGCAATGGTCCTTAAGCTATGATGGAATGCTGTATATTGAGGGTACCGGCCCGATCCCCGATTACGGTGAAGATCTGGGATATGCCCCCTGGTACAGCTATGCCAGCGAGGTGGACCGGATCGTTGTAGATAATGGCGTTACAGCTATTGGCGACTATGCATTTTATTACTGCACCGGCGCAACGGCCTTGATCGTTGGTGAGGATGTGGAATATTTTGGAGATTATGCGCTTTACAAGTCTGGAATTAAAGGAATCTATTTTTTAGGTGATGCTCCGGCTTTTAACGAAAACGCGCTGTATAACAATAATTACTCCTATTATTCTTACCTCACCTGTATTTACTATCCCGAATTAGCCGATTGGGGTAACGTGATCAGTAATAACTACGGCACATATTACGTAACCTGGTACGCCGCATATAAGCCCCAGGCTACCACGATTACCGCTGTCAGCAACAAAGCTACCGGTGCGATAGATATCACCTGGGAATCTGCCAAATACGCCTATGAATATGATATTTACCGCAAGGCAGAGCACGAAAGTGAATATACATTATTAGAAACCTATTCTGTTGTAACGACCCACAGTGATACCGATATTGAGATGGGTGTGAAATACAGCTATTATGTGGTGGTACGTTCTGAAGCAGCCCGTGAGTCTGCTAAGAGCAATGTGGTCAGTGCCCGGCAGAAATTACCTGCGCCTACTGTAACCATCTCCGCTGTTGCCGCTACCGGAAAGAATAAGCTTTCCTGGGATACAATAGAAGGCGCTTCCGGCTACAGAATTTACCGCTCTACATCCAAAAGCAGCGGTTTCAAGGCGATCAAGCTGATCAAGGATAATAATGTAACCAGCTACACCGATACAAGCGCTGTAGCAGGAACAAAATACTATTACAAGGTCGTTGCTACCCATAGCAACAGCAACGGCAATTCCTCCTATTCCGGTCTTGTCGGTCGAACAACGGATCTGGCGCGCCCTGTGGTTAAAACCTCCAATAATGCCAAAACCGGCAAGATCGTCCTGTCCTGGAAGAAGATCAGCGGTGCGGCCGGTTACAAAATCTATCGCTCCACATCCTCCGACGGGACGTATAAGCTGATCAAAACCGTCACGGACGCAACAGTTCTGACATATACGGACAGCAGCGGCACGGCAGGCGTGAAGTATTATTACAAGGTTATGGCGATCCATGATGATACAGGCGCCAATTCTGCCTACTCTCAAGTGGTGTCCCGTGTCCGTGACCTGAAGCGCCCCACGGTTACCGTAACCAACGATGAAGACAGCGGCAAGGTCAAGCTGTCCTGGAATATGAACAGCAATGCCTCCGGCTATAAGATCTATCGGTCCACGTCTAAAAACGGCACGTACTCTGCCATCAAGTACATTAAGAACAGTTCTACTGTCAGTTATATTGACAAAACCGCTGCAGCCGGCACGAAGTACTACTATAAAGTCGTATCAGTCTGCGCCGAGAGCAGCGCCGGTAATTCCGCGGCTTCTGCGATCGTTTCCCGTCTGTGCGATTGCGCTAAGCCCAGCTTGAAGGTGGCCAGCAGCTCTTTGACTTCCATCAAGATCTCCTGGGATAAGGTGGGCAATGCCAACGGTTATTACATTTACCGTTCTACCAGTAAAACCGGAACCTATAAAAAGATCGCAACCGTCAAAACCACTTCTTATACAGATAAGACCGTTAAGGCCGGTACGACCTATTATTACAAGGCAGTTGCCCGCAACAGCAACTCCGGCGCAAACAGTCAGTACAGCACTGTTGTTTCTGCAAAGGCTACCATTGGGGCACCGACGATGAATACCACCGCTACTGCCACCAAGAAAACCATCAGCTTCTCCTGGAATAAGGTCAGCGGCGCCAGTGGCTACTATATCTATCGCCGCAGCTCCGCCACCGGCAGCTGGAAGAAGATCGATACTGTAAAATCCACTGTTGACAGCTACAAGGACACTGTTTCTGCAGGCGTCTACTATTACTGTGTGGAGGCTTACAAAACCTCTAACGGCACCAAGTACAGCAGTCTGAAAAGTGAGCAGATTCAGCTGCGTACCTTGACAGCGCCTTCCGGTGTTGATTCTAAGGCCTGGGACGGCGAGTTGAAAAACGATGTAACCTGGAATAAGGTTTCCGGCGCAACAGGCTATCAGATCTACTACAAAGCTGGCAAGGATGGAGAATGGAAACGGGCAGCTACAGTGAAAGGAAATACCACCTGCAGCTATGTTCACGAGGTCGGTCACGGCGCATACTATTACTACAAGGTAAGACCTGTTTATACAAAAGACGGCGTTACAAGCTATGGCCCCTATACAGAGCAAACAACCGGTCTCATTCACTATTACTATCCTAAAGTTTCCACCTTTATGAGCAGTAAATACGACTCGAGTTGCTATGCTATGCTGGTTTATGTAACGAATAACGGTGTGGCACCCATCTACTTCTATGGCGATGGAGCACGGTCTGTGGATTATGACTCTTCCTCCTGGAACCGGGATCTGACGATGACGGATAAGGATCTCAACCCAGTGGAATATACGGTTATCCAGCCCGGTGAGAGCGCTTTTATCTATCTGCTTCCTTCTAAATCAACTTGGTATGACAGTAAGACCCGTGTTGTGATGGATGTATATTATGACGGTATGTGGTACACCACCTATACCAGCAGCAAGTACGGTTTTAACTACTATAAAAAAGACTGAGACATAACATAAATACCGAACGGGCACAGCAGATTGAACTGCTGTGCCCGTTTAATATATATGTATAGGAAAATTAATGCTTTGTTTTTGCCAGGGCGCGTTCTTCTTTGGTTTTGCAGAAGCGCTCCAGCTGGGGTACCAGCATCAGGCAGATCAGTGCTGCGGTGAAGCCGCCGTTATACAGCAGGAAGCCGCCGTGCAGAGAAGGCACAGCCGTTACCAGCAGATAATGCAGACCGCCTGCCAGTACGCCGCAGCCCCAGCCATACTTGCCGGAGATGGGGCTCAGGCCGTTGGCATAACACAGACCGATCATAACAGTCTGATTACCGACGGTCAGGGCAAAATCGCCTTCGCCGCCGTAAAGCAGCTCAAAAATGGCAGAGGTAAGTACATAGCCCACCATAATGGGCCACACATTGCCGGGGTGACTGCCGGAATTGCAGGTGGAGAGCATACAGAAAATAATGCCCAGGGTCATAGCGGTGGCAGGACCGCCGGTCAGGTTGTAGTAGCCCAGAATAAACAGACCGAATACGCCGGCGTTCATCAAAAACGGTCCGTAGCCGTACTTGGAAGTGAAGCTGACGCCGTGACCGGAGTCCTTCAGAAGTGCCCAGTAGTCTTTAGGCTTGCAGCCCATCAGCAGTGCAAACAGGATGCACAGCGCAAATACGGCAGCACTGAAAATGTTCACGATGGACCAGGAGGCTACATCGGTGGCTGCCATGGTGCTCAGGTCACCGGTGTTTTGGTTCAGCACTACGGTGTAGAGCACGGCACGCAGGAAAAATGCGGTCATACCCACGGGCAGAGCGGCGGAATAGTGATCGTAGCCTTTATGTACATTGGGGGCGTGGGTCAGACCGGCAGGCAGGAAAAAGCCGATGATCAGACCGATAAACAGGGCAAGACCCAGTCCCAGCCAGTTAAAGCCCACCGCTTCCACATTGGGATAGCGCAGCAGCAGATCGGAGATCAGAGGCGCAATGCCGGTGGAGAACATCATCGCGTTGGACTGGGCGCCCAGCTTTTCTTTTTTCACCAGGCAGTACAGGCAAACACCCAGGATGGTGGGGATCATATTCAGAGGATTTATACCCCAGGCACTGAAACCAACGGTCAGCAGCACTGCCAGGGTGGTCACGTTGTTGGGCTTTGCACCGGGCAGACAGCACAAGGCTGTGCAGAAAAGACCAACGATGCCCATATTCAGAAAGGTAGCAGCATAACCGCCTAAAGCAAAGTAGTTGGTGGAGATCTTACAGGTGCTGGTCAGGATGGTGTAAAAACCGGAGAACATCTGATCCCGGTCGGGCATACACACAGCGCCGATCAGAAAACAGACAGAAATAAAGGCGAAAAACAGCTTCAGAAAACTGCTTTCGGGCAAATTCTTAATTTTTTTCATCATTTACACCTCAAATTAGGTATATATATGGGAGGGGCATTGCCCCTCCCGCTAAGGTTTTGGGTTATTCTTTACGCCAAATTGTCAATTTTCAATTGTCAATTGTCAATTCTTTTCGGCTGCTTCAATGACGTGCTTCATCAAAACGGTGGTGGTTACAGCGCCTACGCCGCCGGGCACGGGGGTGATGGCTTCCACGATGGGCTCCACTTCCTCGTAAACGGCGTCGCCGGACATACCGCCCTTGCCCTTGGAGGTGATCTTTTCCGGATTCCAGTTCATAGAAACGTCGATCACGATCTGACCGGGACGGACATATTCCTTAGTCAGGCTGCCCAGCACGCCGGCAGCGGAAATGATGATGTCAGCCTCCCGGCAGACAGCAGCGGTATCTACAGTCTTGGTGTGGCAGACGGTGACGGTGGCGTTCTTGCCGATGAGCATCATAGCGGCAGGCTTGCCCACAACCAGGCTGCGACCGATCACAACAGCGCTCTTGCCCTTGCAGTCGATGCCGTAGTGATCCAAGATCTCCATACAGGCAGAGGGGGTGCAGGGCGCATAGCCCAGATCGCTGCGTCCCTGATAAACGCCGGCGCTGCTCAGGTCGGTCAGGCAGTCCATATCCTTCTTGGGATCCAGACGGTTGCAGATCTCTCTCTGATAGGGCTTCAGGTGTGCCGGGAAGGGCTGGAACATCAGCACGCCGTGCACAGAATTGTCGGCGTTGACCTGATCCACCACAGCCAGCACATCCTCACGGGATGCGTCCTCGGGCAGCTCGAAAACCTTCACGTCAATACCAACGGTTTCGCCCTTTTTAATAGCGCCCTTTTCGTAGGAAAGGTCATCGGGTCTTGCGCCTACACGGATGATACCCAGGCAGGGGGCAATGCCCTTTTCACGCAGAGCACTGCTGCGCTCCAGCAGGTTTGCAACCAGGGCTTCGTTTACTTCTTTGCCTAAAAG
>CAZLLC010000118.1:0-5917 GCA_964560245.1 uncultured Oscillospiraceae bacterium
TGGTTAAACTTGCGGATGGAGTTGTCATCCAGCATATTGGCGTTCAGATCCTTGTGGTTCAGCAGTGTGCGGGAAACAGCATACAGCAGAATATCACCGATGGTGATACCGGCATACTCGTCACCGGCAGCCTTCAGCGCCTTGCGGTAGGCCAGGATCTGGGTGGCGTCAAAGCTTACATTATGGGTCAGCTGTGCCATTGTGGACAAAGAGGTATGCATAGACTTGCTGATGGCACGGCGAATGCCGCTGAACTTCACATCCTCGTATTCATCCTCGGCAGCAGCGGAAACAGACGACCTTGCGGGAACGCCCTGGGCGATCAGCTTCTGCACATCACGCTCGATAATACGGCCGTTAGGACCGGTACCGGCAGCCAATGTGGGATCGATGCCGTGGGCCTTTGCCAGCTTGGCGGCTCTGGGAGAAACAGGAGCGCCTGCAACAGGTGCGGCAGCAACAGGTGCTTCAGCAGCGGCAGCTTCCACAACAGGTGCAGCCTCTGCGGGGGCGGCTACTTCAGCGCCGGGACGCAGGCAGCTGCAATCCTCACCGTGAGGACCTACAGCGCAAACATTCTGCATACAGGGAACTTCCTCGCCGTCTTCATAGAAGATCTCCAAAAGCTCACCTTCCGCGGTGGATTCACATTCAAAGCTTGCCTTATCTGTTTCGTAAGTAAACAGAATGTCGCCGATCTTAACCTGATCGCCAACCTTCTTTTCCCAGCTGCCGATGATGCAGCTTTCCACGGTAATACCGGCCTTGGGCATAATGACTGCCTGAGCCTTGGTATTGCATACTGCAGCAGGAGCAGCAGCTACAGCCGCAGCAGGAGCAGCCGCAGGTGCCTCAGGCTCAGCAGCTGCACTGCCGCCCTTCAGACCGCTGCAATCCTCTCCGGGATTGCCGATGGCGCAAACATTTACCAGGCAAGGAACCTCATCGCCCTCATCATAAAAAATCTCCAGCAGAGTACCTTCCGCTGTAGATTCACATTCGAAGCTGGCCTTGTCTGTTTCGTAGGTGAACAGAATATCGCCGACCTTGACAGGATCGCCGACCTTCTTTTCCCAAGTACCAATGATACAGCTTTCCACTGTAATGCCCGCTTTGGGCATAATTACTGCATTTGCCAAGTTGTATCCTCCTTTTATTTTGTTATAGCGTGTTAATTATAACACTTTATAACAACACCGTCAATAGGTATTTGCGTAAAAATCCGGCATTGAAGCCAATGCCGGATCGTAGTTTTATAATATCTGAAGTCCCTGTGCCGAGGCTGCAGCTGCAAAGCCTTCCGGCAGCAGGCTGTCTGTAATCATATAATCCACCTCGCTAAGCTGGGCAAAGGTATAGGGCATCAGGCAGCTGAGCTTTTCCTTACCGCACATCACCACACTGGTTCTTGCCTTTTGGATCATTTTATGCTTGACCAGCATATCGCTTTCCGTGCCGCAGGTAAAGCCCGCATCCACAGAGCAGCCGGATACGCCAATGAAGGCCATATCCATATTGATCTTATCCAGCATTTCCAAGGTATTTTGACCGGAAAGCGCCAGATTTTTCTTATTGATGGTACCACAGCACAGGGTGACCACCGGATTATGAAGTCTGCACAATTCAATGGCAATACTGGGGCCTGTTGTGAAGATGTTCAAATGCATATCCGGCAGGATCTTTGCAAGGGCCAGGTTGGTGGTACTGGCATCCAAAAAGATAGATGTATTGGGCTGAATAAGCTCCAACGCCTTTTGGGCAATTTTGATCTTGCCCATATTGTTCTCACGCATCCGCACATTAAATTCCGGATCGGAGGAATACCGGACAGAACGGGCGCCGCCCCGGAATTTCACAACGATCCCCTGCTGCTCCAACGCATCCAGATCCCGATGGATGGTCATCAGGGAAACATCCGGAAACATCTGCTGCAGTGCTTTGATGGTCACAACATTTTCCCGCTCGATATACTGTTTCATTTGCTCCTGCCGAACACTGTACATATGCTTCCTCCAATGTTAAAATCTTACATTCATAACATAAATATAACACTTTATCACAAATTGTCAACGATTATTTCGCCAAAGCTTATTGACGGCGCAACCGGCTCTTTATATAATATAGAAAACGGAGGTATGGGCTATGGATAAAAGAACAGCTGTCATCTGCAGCAACAGCGTTGACCCTTACTATAACCTTGCTTTAGAAGAACACCTTTTGAATAATTTGGCGCCCAACACGGTGCTTTTGTATCTGTGGCAGAACGATCATACGGTGGTTATCGGCAAAAATCAGAACACCTGGGCAGAATGCCGCACTGCTCTTTTGGAGGAAGATGGCGGTCATCTTGCCCGGCGGCTCTCCGGTGGCGGCGCTGTATATCACGATTTGGGCAATCTGAATTTTACATTCTTATGTTATGATGAAGATTATGACCTGAAAAAGCAGCTGTCTGTTATTCAAAAAGCCTGCGGCTATGCCGGCATCCGTGCGGAATTTTCCGGACGAAACGATCTGCTGGCAGAAGGAAGAAAGTTTTCCGGTAATGCTTTTTATCACAGCAAAGGCAGATCCTATCACCACGGTACGATTTTGATCCATACGGACGCACAGCGGCTGCAGCGGTATTTAAGCCCACCAAAAGCAAAGCTGGAAACCAAAGGCATCGCTTCTGTCCGCTCCCGGGTCATCAATTTGCGGGAGCTTGTCCCAACACTCAGCTGTGATCAAATGAAAGGCTATATGCAGCAGGCGTTCTCAGATGTTTACGGCGGCACACCGGAAGCATATTGTTTAACAGAAGAGGATCAGCAGGCTGTTTGCGTTTTAAAAACCAAATACAGCAGTTCTGACTGGCTGTTTGGCAAGCCTCTCCCCTTTTCCTGCGCTATGGAAGATCATTTCTCCTGGGGGCATATTTCCATTCAGCTATTGGTAGAAAACGGTGTTATCCAGACAGCCCAGGTCTATACAGATGCCATGGATGCCGGTATTGCCGATGCCATCAGCAATACTCTCACCGGCTGCGCATTTCAAACCCGGGCTATGGAGCAGGCAGTTCGCCAAATCAGTGTTTCCGAAGATTTAATACAGATGTTCAGAACTTTATAATTCTATATATCAAAAGCCACAAACCGCTAAATTCGGTTTGTGGCTTTCTGACTTTTTCAGATCTCAAGAATCAGCTTTGCGACCCGGACGACCAGGCTTCTGCCATAGGTATAAGGCACTGTCTGCAGTACCACCTGATCACCGGTCTGTTCAAAAGTGATCTCAGCGCCGTTATCCAGCCAGTTGGCAGACAGGATCTTTTCCGGCATTGAGAATTTACTTTCGTACTCCCCTGCAGTGTGCAGCGCCACATTGGGGTCTGCGGACATGGGCAGATTATAGCAGAACAAATAGCAGGTATTGCCGCTGCGCAGAATAAAGTCATCAGGCTTGCCTGCAATTTCAATAGCTGTAGGCTCCGGTGCGTGCAGTGCTTCGTCAAAATAGCCGACCCAGCGACCCATTGCATCAAAGATCGCACGATCCATCAGGCTGATACTGCCGTCACCCTGCAAGCCTACATTCATCAGCATATTGCTGCGGTAACGGCGGCAGTCTGCTAACTCCCGGATCAGCTGACCGGCGCCCTTGAAGTTCAGATCCTCCCGGGCATAGCCCCAGTGGTCACCGGTGATCTGACACATCTCACTGGCCACATACTTGGGTGCCCCTTCCATATTCAGCGGCTGGGGCTTTCCCCGCTCAAAGGTTACGCTGTCCAGCTCCGGGTGTCCCAATGCGCCGTGGGCGGAAAGACCGGTATTATTGATGATCATTGCCTCCGGCTGATGGCGGCGGATGGTGGCATAAAGCGCATCCTCTTCCCAATCCGCATCCGGCTTGTGCCACATACCGTCAAACCAGATACCGCCGATCTTGCCGTAATTCTTGCACAGCAGCTCCACGCTGTCACGCAGATACTGCAGGTATTTGGGGAAATCCTTTTCGTAGTCGGGATGGTGCCAGTCCATCAGGGTATGATAGAAAAACGGGATCACACCTTCTGCACGGCAGGCATCCACAAATTCCCGGATCAAATCTCTGCCGCAAGCGCTGTGGGGCGCATCATAGGTGCTTAAGCCGCAGGTATCAAAAAGGGAGAAGCCGTCGTGATGCCGGGTGGTAATGTTGATATATTTGCAGCCGGCTTCTCTTGCGGTCTTTGCCAGCTCCTTCGCCCAATTTACATCCGGGCAAAAGGTGTCCTTCAGCTTTTCATATTCTTCCACCGGGATTCCGTGCAGCGCCTGCACCCACTCCCCATTTGCAAGCTGGCTGTAAATGCCAAAGTGGACGAACATACCGAAGCCCAGCTTTTCAAACTCCTTGATATACTGCTTAACGATCATTTTTCTTTCTCCTTACCAAACAACAAAAGCACAGTTACCGGGTTCCAGGGTAACGGACACTGTGCCGTTTTCCGGTTTTAAAACAGTTTCCGCGCCGTCTTTAAACAGACGCAGCTTTTCGATGCTGCCGCAATTCAGGGTTACGGTACTGGAACACTGACGGATGGGGTCTGTATAGTTGACCAGCATATAGCCCTTTTCATTTTCGCCGGTAAAGCAGCCCACTAAGGTGTCATAAGAGCCTTCCACAGCGATCTCGTAGGGCTGGCAGAACAGATCCTTTGCCATAACCATTGCAGCGGTGTTAAAGCTGTACAGGCTGCCGGGAACCATATAAGCGCCGATAGAATCGTATTGGCTTAAAACTGTTTCCATAAATTCAGCCCGGTCATTGGCTGTTTTGACATATCCGTAAATACGGTCATTGCCGTCCGGATCCAGAATACCAAAGAATTCGTGCTGATAGGAACGGTAGCAGAAGTACTCAAACATTCTTGCACCCAACGCCATACCGGTATACATCTGTAAGGTCACTTCTTCCGGCATTTTAATATCCCGGCGGCGGTCATCAAACATTGACTTGGCTTCAAAGGTCTGCAGGCAGATACCAAAGATCGCCTGATCCTCCGGAGCAGCTTCCGCGTTATAGGCTCTTGTGACCTTCGCCGCGGTCATTAAATCATATAAATAATCCTTCTCGATGTAATTTTCACCGATCAAGGGATAATTGTCCAGGCAAACACTTCTGCCGCAGCCCTTGAGCCGTTTTAAGATCACATTGGTATACGCCGTGAGAAAATCCTCATAGCCGTAAATATGGCCATCACGGGGTAAATAGTGATCCCAACTGCTGCTGGGTACGTGGTTCATATGGAAAAACCCATGGGGATAGTACTTGTTTTTCCAGTCTACCAGCTTGGTCAGCTGGTCAAAGGAGGCATATTGAGCACTGTCCGGGCGCATCCAATCGATGTTTACCCGTTCAGGCAGCTGATACATATAAGCTTCATCTGCCATATAAAAGCCGGTAACAGCCGGAAATTCCTGAAACTCCTCGGTAATATGCCGGGGCTCCATTTCATACGCCCAGCCGTAGTTGGAGCCTTCTTTTTTCTGCGCGCAGTCAAAATAATCTGCATCGTTAAACATATTGCGGATCCAAACCTGCATACCGTGGTCTGCGATATTTTGGATCGCTTTCTTATAATCAGGGCTGAGTGTACCGTTTTCCACCAGCTTTACATCATCCTCTGTAAGCAGGCATACGTTCATACCCATATTCTTATAATGGTCTAAAGCGGTGTCATTTAAAGGATCAGGCGGCAAGTCCGCCATTTTGATAAACTTATTCTCCATATTTTTACCTCTCAGGTAGTCGGGCATTGATAACACTATGTTTTGTTCAGTACAATATACTCCATCTGAGCTCTCATAGTCAAGCATTAATTACTATGGGCATATGGGTAAATTATTGTTTAGCGCACCATCGAAAGCGGTATGCAAGAAAGGCTCCCCTT
>CAZLLC010000119.1:0-5905 GCA_964560245.1 uncultured Oscillospiraceae bacterium
ACTGGCTCGGAATGACATCGCTTTTTCGATGGTATGCCTTAACTTAATGACATTGCCTCTTTGAGGGAGGTGGCCGGGCGGAGCGAGGTCGGAGGGAGTGTCCTATGATAGAAACGGCACGCTTTTAATATGTAACAGTTATTTTATTCTTTCTCAGCTTTCGACCAAGCTCCAGGGGCAGATACATTACGATCAGAATTGCGCTGATCAATACCGGAAAGCCCAATAAATGACTGCCCCAATTCTCACCGAACCAGTACAGCGGATTGCCCGGGTCCGCGCTGATCAGGAACATAAAGTTGGTATCCAGCAACAGATTGATGCCATAGATCGGCACAGCCATCGCCACAAGCAGCCCCAGGCACTTTGGAATTGATTTCCAGGAGGGCTGCAGCTTTCCGCAGATCGCCAGCACCAGCGGATACATTGCAAGCAGAATATGAACAGTAAAGCTGTGCAGATGCATAAAATTCAGCACAGGCAGCTCCGTCCAGGTGCAAAACAGCAGCGCGGCAATAGCGCCGGGTATGCAAACCGTATACATAAAATTACTGAGAATTTTGGAAGGACGGTACGCGTGTATCAAAATCAGAAAGATATTGATACTGCACAAATGCAGCGGCAGGTAAGAAACCTCAAATCTGCCACCGATGATCAGCATCACATCCTTAAAAATCTCATCGGCAACGATCAGCCAAGCAATGATCTTCTGCCAGCGGTCTCTCCCCTTTTCGCCGAGCTTTTTATACAGCAAACAGTTGGCAAAAACAGCAAAAACAAAAATGCCAAGCCAAATCAAATGCGTTGCGTCAAAATAGGAAAAACCAACGCCATCAGGAATCGTTTCTACGGTATCCAAAAAATACTGCATATATGTTCCTCTACTTCTTTTTAAACTTTTTCGGTAAAAGCTCCAATAGCCTGTCCATCAGGAAAAAGCAGACATTACCAAGTAACAGTGTAATGATGAGCCCCACAACGCCCAGCTCCGTAAACTCCATCAAAAGCTGCTGCATACCGACCACATACAGCAATACGATATAAAGCAGCACTGTAACGCCGTTAAAAAGCAAAGCTTTCAGCAGCCATTTACAGGCTTTCCGGTCTATAGACGGTTTGATAATAGGATAGTATCCCAAAGCAAGAAACACCGCCGCGGCTTCCTTATCCGGGCTAAGCAGCAGACACAAAATCGTCACCGCTGCATACCACGCCCAACCGATCCGGCTGCCGCACATCCTGTTGACCGCAAAAAGAAGTAACATACAGAACATTGGGCATACATATGTGGCAACAGGGATCAGGCCGCCCATGGTCATAATCACAACCGCCAAGGCAGCCATCACACCGCCAAGCGCAATTGAGCTGGCGGTTTTTCTCATTTCTTACCGCCTTTTTTCAGCAGACCGTACTTGATATCCCAAAGCTTTTGGGAAAGATCCACATAATAGCTGTGGGGATTGTCAAAGCGCTTGACTTCATCCCACAAGGTATCCACCTGCTCCTTGCAGTAATCCCGGATCTGATGCAGGTTGGGCAGTTCATATATAAGCTTGCCGTCTTTAAAAATGGGAATCTGCAACTCCCGGGCTTTGAAATTATATACTGTTTTGGTCTTCCAGGTTGCTTCCGGATCAAAAATAGTCATTTCACCGCTGTCGTCCACCGTTTCATCATATACACAAAGATAGTCAGCAATAGCCTTGCCGGTATCATTGCCATAAAAACGGTACAGTTTCTTGTAATGAGGATTTGTGATCTTACCGGTGTTTTCGGAGATCTTGATCTTGGGCTGAACAGTACCGTCACCCAGTTCTACAGCTGTCAGCTTATAGACGCCGCCAAAAACAGGCTCACTCTTTGCAGTGATCAGCCGTTCGCCAACACCGAACATATCGATTCGGGCACCCTGACGAAGCAGATCCTGAATAATATATTCGTCCAAAGAATTGGATACAGAGATCTCACATTCTGTCCACCCGGCTTCGTCCAGCATTTTTCTTGCCTGCTGGGACAAATATGCCATATCGCCGGAGTCCAGCCGGATGCCGCATTTGGTAATACCCTTGGGCTTTAATACCTCGTTAAATGCTTTAATGGCATTAGGAACACCGGACTTCAGGGTATTGTAGGTATCCACCAGCAGCGTGGCATTATTGGGATAAAGCTCGCAGTATGCTTTAAAGGCTTCATACTCCGTATCAAACATCTGTACCCAGGCGTGAGCCATCGTACCACCGGCGTAAACACCGAAAAGCTGATCGGAAATGGTACAGGCTGTGCCGTTACAGCCGCCAATATAGGCTGCTCTTGCACCCAGAATCGCCGCATCGGAACCCTGGGCTCTGCGGGAACCGAATTCCAGCACCTTTCTGCCCTGAGCTGCACGAACTACCCGGTTGGCCTTGGTAGCGATCAAGCTCTGATGGTTGATAGAAAGCAGAATAAAGGTTTCGATCAGCTGTGCTTCTATAGCAGGCGCCCGAATGGTCATAATGGGTTCTTTTGGGAAAATGGGTGTACCTTCAGGCACTGCCCATATATCACCGGTAAACCGGAACGTGGACAGATATTCCAAAAATTCTTCAGAAAACAGATTTCTCTTACGCAGATACTCGATATCTTCCGGTTCAAAGTGCAGCTCCTGAATATAATGGATCACCTGCTCCAAACCGGCAGCGATCGCAAAACCGCCGCCATCGGGACACTGACGGAAAAACACATCAAAATAGCAGATGCGGTCCTTATATCCCTTTTCAAAATAACCGTTGCCCATCGTCAGCTCATAAAAGTCGCAGAGCATTGTCAGATTCAGCTTGTCGTTGACGTTCATACGAACACCTCTTTTATTATTGATAAGACAAATTATAAATCACTATATCTCAAATATCAATCTTTTTTTATTGACTGATGTATGTTTTTGGGCTATATTGAAGTGAGAAAGGATGTGATATCGTATGGAAATCACGGTTGGAATGAAAGGTACAGCAAAAACACAGGCTGAACGGGAGGACACCGCTTTGGAAGTGGGTTCCGGAAGTCTGTTGGTATACGCAACCCCTTGTATGGTTGCTTTGATGGAAGGCGCGGCCTGCGAAGCCATCGCCGAAGCCATCCCTGAGAACAAGTCCTCTGTTGGAACCTATTTGCAGATCAGCCATCTTTCCGCCACACCTGTCGGACTGGAAGTATGGGCTGAAGCGGAAGTCACCGCTGTAGAGGGCAGTATCATCTCCTTCCAGGTCACCGCCTTTGACGAAGCCGGTAAGATCGGTGAAGGCATCCACAAACGGGCTGTGATCACCACACAAAAATTTTTGGATAAAACATACGCAAAGCTATAAAGCTATTTATTTATAAAACACATATTTATCCAAAGATAATACAGATAATCTTGGCCCCCTCAGTGAGGGGCTGGATTTTTGCGCAGCAAAAAGACTGGGGGGAGTGTCCTATCGTACGATGTGACACTCCCTCCGTCCTTGCCTATAGGCAAAGCCACCTCCCTCAAAGAGGGAGGCAGGCTTAAATATTCATTTTTACATTTCCTGTCTGCCTTCCAAGGCGCGGGACAAAGTCACTTCATCCGCATACTCCAGCTGACTGCCTACCGGCACACCGTAAGCCAAACGGGTAACCTTGATCTCCATAGGACGCAAAAGCCGGGAGATATACATTGCCGTTGCCTCACCTTCCGTGTCCGGGTTTGTAGCCATAATCACTTCCCGAATGCCGCCCGCTCCAACACGCTGCAAAAGCTCTTTGATCCGGATGTCGTCCTGGGTAATATGATTCAGCGGAGAGATCACACCGTGAAGCACGTGATACAAACCGTTAAACTCCCTGCTGCGTTCCATAGCGATCACATCCTTGGGCTCGGCAACCACGCAGATCACACTGTGATCCCGCAGATCATCATCGCAGATGGGACAAATCTGCCGGTCCGTTAAATTCTGACACACAGGACAGGTATGGACTGTTTTCTTTGCCTGAACAATGGCATCAGCAAAGCCTTGTGCCTCCTGCGCAGGCAAGGACAGCACATAAAAAGCCAGTCTTTGTGCGGTTTTTCCGCCAATACCGGGAAGTCTGGCAAACTGATCTGCCAATTCCTGCAATGCCGCGGGAAAATACTGCATACTGCCTCCTTAGAACAGACCGCCCAAATTCAGGCCGCCAGTCATACGGGACATATTATTGGCAGCATCCACGTCAGCAGCACGCATAGCCTCATTTACCGCTGCAATGACCATATCCTGCAGCATCTCCACATCATCCGGGTCTACCGCTTCAGGATTGATGGTCAATTCCTTCAGCTCGTGCTTGCCGTTCACAGCAGCAGTGACCATACCGCCGCCTGCAGTTGCGCTGTAGGTCTTATTTTCCATTTCTTCCTGCATACGCAGCATCTCCTGCTGCATTTTCTGAGCCTGCTTCAGCATAGCGGCTTGATTGCCGCCACCGGGCATACCGCGAAATCCACCTTTTGCCATTGATATATTCTCCTATTCTTTGATTTTAATTCGATCGCTGTGAGCTCTGCCAAAGGACAAGAGCTGATCCATTTGCTGCGTATTGGTGCTTTTGGCTGTTCTGTCCACAGGCACGACCTGTATGGGTCTGCCCAAAGCCGCTGACACTTTTCTGGAAAGTAATTCCAAAATTTCCGGCTTGTTGATCATTTCAACTGTAAAGCTATTGGCGCAAAGAAGCACAAATTTACCGTCCTTCAAAACACCCTGTACCGGTGCGTTCGGTGTGGCGGCAAAAAATCCGGAAACCGGCGGTTTCAGTTCTCTGCGAACCTGCCCGGCAATATCCGTCCACAAGCCCACCGGTGCTTCGTCAGAAAGCGGCGCTGCCTGAACAGGCTCCGGCGGTGCGTCCAAATCATCCGGAAGAGGCGGTCTTTCCTCTTCTTCTGCTTCCTGGACCTGGGCTGCCGGCTGAGAAGGGATAAAGCTGCCGCTTCGAAGCTGCTCTTCAATACGGGTGATCCGGGAATTCAAAGACTGCTCATCCAGTATAAGCTCCGGCTGACACAGATTTAAAATACAAAGCTCCGCATCCATACGCCGGCTTGCGCTGCGTGTAAATCCCGCAACAGTCTGCTGAATAATGCCCATCATCCGCACCAATTCGCCCACACTGATCTGCTGAGCAAGAGACATCACTTCCTGCTCCCCGGCAACACCGGAAAGCATACTGATCCCCTCTTTTGGCGCGGTCTTAATGATCATCAGATCACGGCTCAGGCACGCGAGCTCATCCATCAAGGCAGCCATATCCTTGCCCTCGGAATAAAATCGATTCAAAAGAGCCAGTGCCGAAGCGCTGTCTTTGCGGGCAATATGGCTCATCAATTTACCGCAATCCTGAATACCGGCTATACCCAAACAGGCATAAACACGCTCGGCAGTCAGATCACCCGTTGAAGCAGAAGCGCACTGATCCAAAAGACTCAGACCGTCACGCATACCGCCATCCGCCAAACGGGCAAGAACTCTTGCAGCGTTGTCATCCAGTTCAATATTTTCCTGATAAGCCACATACTGCAGTCTGGCAGCAATATCCTCCTGACTGATCCGACGGAAAGAAAACCGCTGGCACCGGGAAAGAATGGTTGCGGGAACCTTATGCAGCTCTGTAGTTGCCAAAATAAACAGCAGATGCTCCGGCGGTTCTTCAATGATCTTGAGCAGTGCATTGAAGGCTGAAAGTGACAGCATATGCACCTCATCAATGATATATACACGCTTTTTCACCTGAGAAGGTGTATAGATCGCATCATCACGAAGATCACGGACATTGTCCACACCGTTGTTGGAGGCGGCATCGATCTCCAGCACATCCATACAAGCACCGGAATCGATGGCTCTGCAGGCAGCACAAACATTACAGGGAT
>CAZLLC010000120.1:0-5880 GCA_964560245.1 uncultured Oscillospiraceae bacterium
GAGTTTCGACTCCTTCTCATTTTTTTATTTCTGCCAATGATTATTTTACACTAAGTTGTATCCAGCTTGCAGATATCTATGATCTTTGGCTTACAGGCATTATTCAGTAGGTTTCAGGCAGGTGTGATCTTTTTCCATCATTTGGAGTATTCTCATAATTACCGAAATATGTTATAATCAGCAGGCATATATGCTTCAAAACAACACAAATGAGGTGAAATTTATTCGAAAATCCGTATCTTTGATCCTATGTGCCGTGCTGCTTCTGGGGGTGCTGATCACACCTGCAAAGGCAGCAACAATGTCCTCTGCGGCAGGGGCGGTCACTACCGGTGGCGGCAATTTATATGTCAGAAGCAGCGCTTCTACAGGCAGTGCTATTTTGGCTTCCTTGAAAAAGGGCAGCTATGTGACACTGCTTTCCAAATCCGGTTCCTGGTGGTATGTGGAATATGCCAACGGAAAATACGGCTACTGCCACGCAGATTTCATTACCCCTGTGGAGGGCACGCCGGTAGTGGTAGACACCGGTGGCAATGTACTGAATGTGCGTACCGGTCCCGGTACCTCCTATACCCGGGTGGATAGACTGCCAAACGGTCAGATCGTACTGCTGCGCTCTGCCGCCAACGGCTGGAGTAAAATACTGTATAACGGCACGAAGATCGGCTATGTGAGCAGTCAATATCTGCGCAGCTCTGATACAAGCGGCAATGAGAGCATCAGCCTGTCCGTTCCCAGCTACAAGCAGACCGACAGCCGCTGGGCAAACTATGCGTTGGGTAAAAATGGCGGCACCATCGGCACCATTGGCTGTGCCGTTACCTGTATCGCAATGCTGGAATCTTGCCGCACCGGTACAACCATCTATCCCAATACGATGGCAGCTCAGCTGAGCTTCACCAGCTCCGGTGCTGTTTACTGGCCCAGTGACTACACAACCGTTACATCCTATTCCCTGGATGGGATCTACAAGCTGCTGAAGCAAGGAAAGCCTGTGATGATCGGCGGTAAGAACTCCTCCGGCGGTCAGCATTGGGTGATTATTACCGGTTTTACCGGTGGCAGCCTGACGGCTTCAAATTTCACGGTCAATGACCCCGGCTCCAATAGCCGCACAAATTTGCAGCAGTTTTTTAACGCCTTCCCTGTTTTCTACAAGTATTTTTACTATTAAATCCAAAAGATTGTAGGGTCACCTCTCCGGAGGTGAACATAACAAAAAGCAGCACAAAATCTGCATTACGCAGATTTTGTGCTGTTTTTCTATATCCCGGACACCGCAGGAGCGGTGTCCCTACTACCTTGTTTCAAGTAAAACTTTACAAATCCGTGCTGCGTCCTTACCGCCCTCTTTGAGGGCGGTGGGTGAGCGAAGCGAGCTCGGAGGGGGAGCAATGGGAGCGCTGCCAGTGGCAGAAGAAGCCACCTGAGCGAGTGGCCGTGATCCATAGCTGACGAAGCTGTTTGATCAGCAAGGAAGATATGGAGTATCACAACAGGAAGCATCACATCTTATACGGCAGGGCACTCCCTCAGTCAAAAATCGGTTCCGAAGTGCCGATTTTTGCCAGCTCCCTCAAAGAGGGAGCGAAGGGTGCAGTGCAAATATCCACATTTCTCTTTAGCAAAGACATTGTCTTAGAAGGGGAATATGGCGTTTTTCATCTGTATAGTTTTAGACGAAACAAGGCACTACGATTCAAAACTCACTATCCCTTACAGCAATCTGATGCCGGCTTTTTCGCAAGCTTCAACGGTTTGGGCGTCCCAGATGCTGGACTGGACTTCACCGATATGGGCGCAGCCCATCATCAGCATACTCAGCCGGGACTGACCGATACCGCCGCCAATGGTCAACGGCAGTTCATCATTTAAAAGCATTTTATGGAAGGGGAGATTTCTGCGGTCATCGCAATTTGCTTCTGTCAGCTGAAGATCCAAGGTCTTAGCGTCCACACGGATGCCCATGGAGGAGATCTCCAAAGCTCTGCCCAGCACCTCATCCCAAAAGAAGATGTCACAGTTTAAGCTCCAGTCGTCATAGTCCGGCGCCCGGCTGTCATGGGGCTTTCCGGAGCGAAGCTTGCCGCCGATCTGCATAATGCAGGCGGTCTGATGTTCCTGCACAAATGCATTTTCCCGCTGAGAGCCGGTCATATCCGGGTACAGCTCCTCCAACTCCTGGGTGGTGATAAATGCCACTTCCCGCTTCAGCTTTACGCCCAGCTGGGGGAAACGAACCTGCAGTCTGTCGTTGGTATCGCAGATGGCGCCAACGATGGCACGAACGATCAGCTTCAAGTAGTCCAGATTGCGGTTTTGTTTTGTGATCACCTTTTCCCAGTCCCACTGATCCACATAGATGGAATGGATATTGTCCAAAGTTTCGTCACGGCGTATGGCGTTCATATCCGTATAAAGGCCGTTGCCCACACTGAAATTATACCGCTTCAATGCCAGCCGCTTCCACTTTGCCAAGGAATGGACCACCTGCACCGCTTCACCTACCGCCGGCACATCAAAGCTGACCGGTCGTTCCACACCGCTTAAGTTATCGTTCAGACCGGAGTCCTGGGTCACAAACAAAGGCGCAGAAACACGCTTCAAATTCAGCGCCCGGGAGAATTCGTCCTGAAAGGTCTGCTTGATATAGGCGATCGCCCGCTGGGTATCATATTCATCCAGTACAGGCTTATAGCCCGCAGGTATGTAAATGTTGTTCATTGTAAGCACCTTCCTTTTTTAAAAGTATACCGAATATCCACTTCAAAAGCAAGGTGAATTTTTCTTAACGCCCAACCCGGTGTTTTAGAAACTGAATTGGAATTTACCACCCCTCAGTCTCGCTTCGCTCGACAGCTCCCCTCAGAGGGGAGCCGTTACGAGGCGGACACCATAATTGTCAATTCGTAAGTGCAAACGATTTCGAGGGTGTCCCGAATAACCGGAACACCCTCTAAATCATATGCACTTTTAGACGACCGCGTGACCTTGCATACAGATCACATCCACGACCTGCTTTACATAGTCTTTACATTCTTTGTCGGTAGGCGCTTCCACCATTACCCGAATCACCGGTTCTGTGCCGGATTCCCGGACGAGAATTCTGCCGGTCTGCCCCAGCTTTTGGGCAACCTCCTCCACGGCCTGTTGAACCTTGGGATCGTTCTGCGCTGCCGCCTTATCCCGGACACGGACATTTTTCAGCTCCTGGGGGTAGATCGTTAAGCCCCGGCAAAGATCGCTGAGCTTCTGCTTCTTTGCCAGCATCACTTCCATAATCTTCAAACTGGTAAGCAAGCCGTCACCGGTGTTGGCATACTTGGAAATGATGATATGACCGCTTTGCTCGCCGCCCAAACGGCAGCCGTTTTGCGCCATATACTCATACACATACTTATCGCCCACCTTGGTCTTGGCATATTCAATGCCCACCTTATCGAAGGCCTTATAAAGACCGAAATTGGACATCACAGTGGTAACAACGGTGTTGTTATCCAGCTGTCCCCGATCACGCATATACATACCCAAAATGTACAGGATATGATCACCAGTAATGACGTTGCCCCGCTCATCCACGCACAGGCAGCGGTCTGTGTCACCATCGTAGGCAAAGCCCACATCCAGATCCTTTTCCAGCACCAGCTTCTGCAGCTGCTCTATATGAGTAGAGCCCACACCGGCGTTGATATTCACACCGTCCGGCTCTGCGCCGATCACATAGGTTTTGGCGCCTAATGCTTCAAAAACCGTCCGGGCAATATTCCACGCCGCACCGTTGGCGCAGTCCAGACCAATGCGCATCCCCTTAAAAGAATACATTCCAAGAGAGATCAAAAAGCCCACATACCGGTTTCTGCCGGCAATATGGTCCACGGTTCTGCCGATCTGATCCCTCTGCGCGAAGGGCAGCTGACCGTCGCTGTCTAAGTATTCTTCAATGCTGTCCAGAAGCTCCTGCTCCATCTTCTCGCCGTGACCGTTGAGCAGCTTAATGCCATTATCATAAAATGCATTATGGCTGGCGGAGATCATCACGCCGCAGTCAAAGCCTTCGGTTCTGGTGACAAAGCTGACAGACGGTGTGGTGGTCACGTGCAGCAAATAAGCATCCGCGCCGGAGGCTGTAATACCGGCTGCCAGCGCATACTCCAGCATATAGCTGGAACGGCGTGTATCTTTACCGATGACGATCCGGGGCTCCGGATTATTCTGACGGAAGTGCCAGCCTAAAAATCTGCCGATCCGGTAGGCGTGGTCGGCTGTCAGTTCCACATTGGCTTCACCGCGAAAGCCGTCTGTACCAAAATATTTACCCATACAATACTCCTTACACTTTTTCCACAATGTGGTGGCTGTTTTTATAGATGCTGTTTGCCGGGATCACGCCCCGAACACAGGAAACAGGATAGATCTGGGAATTTTTGCCCACCACTGTACCGGGATTGAGCACACTGTTGCAGCCTACTTCCACAAAGTCGCCCAGCATAGCGCCCACCTTTTTGATACCGGTAGGAATGGGCGGCTGACAATGGACCGTCACCAGGCTTTTATCGGACTTTACATTGGAGGTAATCGAACCGGCACCCATATGGGCCTTGTAGCCTAAAATGCTGTCACCCACATAGTTGTAGTGGGGTACCTGTACACCGTCAAAAAGGATCACATTTTTCAGTTCCACGGAATTGCCCACAACACAGCCTTTTCCTACCAATGCAGAGCCCCGAATAAACGCGCAATGGCGCACTTCCGTCTCCGCGCCGATGATACAGGGTGCACCGATATAGGCCGTAGGTGCGATCTTTGCGGTCTTATGCACCCACACCCGATCCTGGATCTGCAGGTATTCCTCCTCCGGCAGTGTCTGCCCCAAAGCCTCGATCATACCGCTGATGCCTTTGAGCACTTCCCAGGGGTAGGTAAAACCGTTCATATATTTTTCTGCCTGCGTATACCGCAGATCGTACAAGTCTTTGATCGTAACCATAATTTATCCTTTCTGTCATAGACTGTATCGCATTATAGCATAGAAAGTCGAAAAAAGCAAATCTTTTATTGAAATATATAAATTATCACAACATTTATTATGCGGCTTCATTATATATTGTGCTTTTAGACAAGGAAAATCCCTGCTGAGAAACAAAAATTTCCTCAACAGGGATTAAATTATTACATATAAGCCTTGATAGTGCTGATCAGGATATCGCCGGCAACCACCCGATCCTCTGCCGCAAAGCCGTCGGCAAAATTATCGGAATACAGCACCTGGGCATTGGGTGGGAACTCCTCATCCCCTGCCCATACAAGGATCTGCATTGCGTAATCTCCAATAAACCGGAAACAGAAGCCCGCATCGCCGTGAGCAACAGGGGTTGCGCCCATTTTCTCCGCTGCAGCCCTAAAAGCCTCCACACGGGTTCCAAAAGTAAACGCCGCACGGGTCAAGACCCGGCCTGTATAGGGCTTGATGTACAATTCTCCCCAGGGCATTTCCCGGAATGTCAGCCACTGACCGGAAGGAAATACACTTTTTCCCTCCAGCAAATAGCGGAGCAAAAAGGTTTGGGTGGGCAGATTGGGAATCCCCCCCTGCTCTGCATCTACCGCGCGGATAGCATAGTCCGGATGGCCGATGGCATATTCCCGCCCCATTAAGTTTACATAAAATTCTTTTCCGTCCCATCTCACATCCCGGATGCGCTGCTGCACATCTGCCGGATCTAACTTTTGAAACAAGCCCTCATAGTAGGAAAAGGGTACTTCTTCTTTATGATTTTCAATTTGCATAGTATTCTCCATTTATATATCTTGCTTGGAATTGGGGAACAGGCGGCTGTCTGTATGGGGAATGAAGCACGCCGCCACAAAATTATCCAT
>CAZLLC010000121.1:0-5839 GCA_964560245.1 uncultured Oscillospiraceae bacterium
GGTCGCTCTCATGGACAACGATCCCAAGATGGCTTCCAAGCCCGCTGAGGTCAAGGAGAAGATCGCTTCCGGTAAGATCAACGCCTTCTTTAAGGAGATCTGCCTGCTGCAGCAGGACTTCGTCCGTGGCGACCTGTTCCAGGGTTCCGTGGAAGGCTATATTGCTGATGCTGCCAAGAAGCTGGGCGGCAGTGTGAAGTTCGTCAATGCTTATCACTACATTAAGGGTGAAGGCATCGAGAAGAAGGAAGAGGACTTCGCTGCTGAGGTTGCCGCACAGATCGCCGGCGCCGGCAAGTAATTTTCCCATAATAAACGCAATCAACACGGGCGGCTCAACGAGCCGCCCGATTTTGTATATATTCTGCGTTTGATCAAAATTTAGCGCACCAAAGGCTCCCCTATGAGGGGAGCTGGCATATTGCCGACTTTAGGCAATATGACTGAGGGGTGTTTTTGCTAAGTGTGCAGATTTGCCACCCCTCAGTCAGCTTCGCTGACAGCTCCCCTCAAAGGGGAGCCTTTAGGAAACCGTATGTCAATCGCCCACCGGGGTAACCGGTGGGCGATTGGTGATTATTAAAGGTAAGCTTATTAGTCCAGCGGCGTAACAATACCCTCGATCACTTCGTAATCGACCTTATCGCCGTAATACCGTTGAGCAAAGCCATATACGCCGTAAGAGCCAAACTTTGTGTATTCAAATGTACCGAAGGTGGTATCATCAGTGCTGCCAAGCAAATATACCACATTTTCCTCAACATTCATTACAGAATAATCAGCTTGATAAGCCTGCGCCGCGGCGGCATCCGTAAAAACGGTATAGGAATCGTGGGATGCATATACGCCGTACTCATCAAAATATACGACCTGATAGCTTTCAGTGATACCCTGTTCCTGAGCGTACTGTGAATTGCGTTTGACTTTGATGGTCACAGGGGTCAAATGCTCCTGCGCGTAGGTATCCGCATGATCATATAAAACCTGAATATCCTGACTGTCTACGATTTCACCCGCGCCGAAGTATTCAATACCCTCCAGGAGTTCTTCGCGTGTTTCGTACCGACTGGTCGATGTGATCTGCCGCTTGTCGGTAGAAATGATCCTGCCTGTATTTTGTCCGTTATCATAGGAATAATAAGATACACATTCTGCGGCAATGGCTTCTGTGCTGTACAGATAATATTCTTGATATTCGGTAATAGCATCACCTGTGAGATAATATACAGTCCATTCTTCGATGTGCTGCTCTGACAAAGCAATTGACTTGCCTTCTTTAGTCTTGTTGCCGGTGGTACGCTTACGAACAATAATGGTGGAATTATCAGAAACAGTCATATCGATCGAATTATTGTTGCTTTCACTATTTTCGGTAATGCCATCGCCGGCCTGTGCTGCTGTATTGGTGTCAGCTTTGCCACAGCCGGCAAAACACAGCACAAGCATAGAAACGGCCAATAAAACGGTAATTGCTTTTTTCATATTCGCTTTCCTCACTTCTTTTTTAATTTGGGAGCGTCCACAAATGTATAAAACAAATAGGGAACGGCCTGTGTGCCAATGTCATTAAGTTAAGCCGCACAATCAAAAAAGCGATGTCATTCCGAGCCAGTGATCACACTGGCGTGGGAATCCGTAATTCCTGCCGTGCAATGACAGCGTTTTTACCACGAGGAGAACGGATTGCCACACCAGTGACACGCTTAACTGGTTCGCAATGACACGGTTTTCGGCACTGCGTTCCTTAACTCAAGGATATTGGTTGCGAGATCAGGTGCAACATACCCTATTTGTTATTTCACAGTCAATTTGACGGTGTTGGTATAGAGCACATTTCCGGCGGAATCTGTGATCTTGCACCGGTACTGGTAGCCGTTGTGACGGGTCGCTGCGGTCAGGGAATAATTGGCAGTCTTACCGTTGGCTGTGGACACATTCTTCCAGCTTCCGGAGGAAGATGTTCTGTACTGCCACTGGTAGGTCAAGCCCTTGCCGGTAGCCTTGACGGTAAACTTGGCGGTAGCGCCAGCCTTAACAGTTTTATTTACCGGCTGAGTCTTGATGCCCAGCACATACAGGTTTACCACCTTGGTATAGAGCACATTTCCCGCAGAGTCAGTGATCTTACAACGGTACTGATAGCCGTGTTTTGCAGTTGTGGCAGAAATGGACAAGGTCTTTGTCTTGTTGCCGGTAGCAGATGTGGCTTTCCAGCTGCCGCTGGAGGAGGTGCGGTAATACCACTGGTAGGTCAGACCCTTGCCGGTGGCGGCGACTGTGAATTTAGCAGTCTTGCCTGCCACAACGGACTTATTCACAGGCTGAGTCTTGATACCCAGCACATACAGGTTTACCACCTTGGTATAGATCACATTGCCGCCGGCATCTGTGATCTTGCAGCGGTACTGATAGCCGTGCTTTGCCGCTGTAGCCGCAACAGACAGAGTTTTCGTCTTATTGCCGGTTGCGGAAGCGTTTTTCCAGCTACCGGAGGAGGACGTGCGGTATTGCCATTGATAATTCAGACCGGTTCCGGTAGCTTTTACCGTAAACTTGGCAGTGGTTCCGGCTTTCACAGTCTTGTTGGCAGGCTGTGTGGCAACTGTTAGCTCCTCTAACTTCTGCAAACGGACGGTATTCGTCCAAACGGAATTGCCATATTTATCTGTGATCTTGCAGCGCACATAACGGCCGTCGGTGGTGCTGCTCATTTTGCAGGAGTAGGTTGCTGTTGTAACAGAAGATTTTGTATAGCTGCTTGCACTGGCATTTTTTATATACCATTGATAGGTCAGACCGTCACCGGCTGCTTTCACAGACACTTTAGCACTGTCGCCAATGAGGGCGTATGCGGTCTTGGGCTGTGTTTTGATCTCCAGCGGTGTGTAGGGAATCCAGGTAAGCACACCATAGTATTGCCTGCAAACATCTTCTGTCCAGGTGCTGTCATTTTTGGGATAATAAACCGCAGCAACAACATCATCAAAACTAAACCAGGAAATTTCAGGCGCAGAGCCTGTAAATGTAATTTTTCTAAGAGCAGTGCAGCAACTGAACGCACTGGAGTCCAATTTGGAGACACCGTTGCCGATCCAAACAGAGTTCAGATTGTCGCAACCATAAAATGCGGAAGTTTCAACTGTCTTAACACTGTTGGGGATCGTAACAGATGTAAGGCTGCCGCAGTCTGCAAAAGCCTGATACTCAATGACTTCAATGCTGCTCGGAATGGAAATGGATGCAAGACTGACGCATCCGTTGAAGGTGCCTCCACTAATAACCGTGAGGCTATTGGGAATAGATACAGATGTCAGACTGGTACACCCAGAAAACGCACCTTTGCCCAGGCTGGTAACGCTATTGGGTATGGCTATAGTTTTCAGGCTCGTACTAGAGAATGCGCTATCACCAATAGTTGTGACACTTTTTGGAATGGTGACGGATTTCAGACTTGTGCAATATTTGAATGCATCGGCGTCAATGGTCGTCACACTGTTTCCAATAGTTAGAGAGGACAGATTTTCGCAATCATTAAAAGCCCACTCACCAATACTGGTAACACCGTTTCCAATCTCTACTGTAGTTAGGCTGCTACAACCCCAAAAGGCAGATCCATTAATAACACCGTTTGGAATTTTTACGGATTTAAGGCTATTGCATTCACGAAAGGCAGATTCGCCGACGCGTTTCACGCTGCTGGGAATAGTGACAGATATCAAATTCTTACAACCCGTAAAAGAATAGTTTCCAATTCCGGTAACACCGCTTTTGATTACAACGGATGTAATATCGTCCCGGTCACGCCAGGGACCACCTTGCCAATAGTAATTAGAATCTGTCATCTCTCCGGTGCCGGAGATGGTCAGCTTGCCGTTGCTGTCCAGGGTCCAGGTCAGGTCTACGCCGCAGATGCCGCTGTCTACGGTGGTTGCCGCCTGCGCGTTGACCCCGATGCCGATCAAACAGCACACGATAACAGACAGGCATAACAAATACTTACACAGTTTTTTCATAATACCTCCATCTCTGCCGGTGTAGATTCTGCCGACAGTTCTTTATTAATACTAAATCCTAATAAAATCCTTTAACTCTCGCCGGTCAAAATTTCGCCATAATGCGTTCTCCTCCTTGATGGGCGTCAGCCCATCTGCGTCGTCGGCCTTTTCTGACGAAATTTATCCTCGGCAAGCTCTTAAGGTTTTCTGTTAAGAATTAGTATGAAAGGAAAGCTGGATCCTTCTGGCTTTAATTTTATCACAATTTGTGATAAAAGTCAATATCACGAAATGTGATACATATAATATCCTTGAGGTGATATTATGCGCATTCGGGATATGCGGGAAGACGCGGATCTGACACAGAGTGAGCTTGCCAAACGGCTCTTTATTCGCCAAAGCACCTATTCCCAATATGAAAGCGGCAGCAGGCAAATTCCTTTATCTGTTTTGATCGCCCTTGCCCGGTTTTATAACACCTCCACCGATTATCTGCTGGGGCTAACTGACGAAAAGACACCTTATCCCCGAAGCACCCGCCCCCAACCTGAACCGCCGGTAAAGTAATTTAACAAAGCCTTCTCCTTAAGTAACCGCTGATTAAATCCTCTACGGCTGCTGACGGATCTTTTGACCCAACTTTTCAGTTCATAAAACTTGAAATACACAAAGTATGTCTGCGTTTTCCGAACTTTAATTTGTGTCAAAACCTCTCGCCAGAAGCTCTTGCTGATTTAATCAGCGGTTACTTGAGGAGAAGCCGCAACACAAAAACAATCCGTTCTCTTGTAAACAATAATTTTGAGGGCATCTCAATTGAGGTGCCCTCATAGCTTTTTTATTCAACATCGTATTCTGCCAGGACTTCTGCCGGACCCTCTAAAAACAGGCCGGAGATCAGGCCGCCTTTTTCTTCCACAGTGATTTTCAGAATGCCACCGGGATTATGGGCGGTCAGCACCTTGCCGGGCAAACGTCCCTCGGTAAACAGGGCAGCCGTCAACGCGCCGCAGCCCGTACCGCAGGCTAATGTATAGTCCTCCACGCCCCGCTCGTAGCTTAAGACACGGACAGAAGCTTCATCCAGCCAGGTATAAAAATCTACATTGGTGCCATTGGGAAACAGCGGATCATATCGCAGCGCTACCGCCTGCTGCACCATCTTTTCTTTGTCATCCCAGCTTAAACCGGGCTGCTCCACCAGTGCGTGGGGCACACCGCAAACGGCATACGCCACACCGGGCATTGCCTGCAGATCGATATCCAAGGGTCTTGGCAGCTTCACCCGGTACTGGGTATCGGAAAGCCGCCAGCCGGGAACGATGCCGGCATCGGTTTCAATGGTCATTTCCTCACCCGCAATACCCAGATCATAGGCAAATTTGCAGATACACCGACTGCCGTTGCCGCACAGATCTGCCCGGCTGCCGTCGGCATTATAAAAATGCAGCTTAAAATCCGCATTTTCAGAATCATCGACGGCCATAAAACCATCTGCATTTGTTATGGCGCAAAGCTTCTGAGCCAGCTGACTGTAGTCCGGTTGGATACCCCGGCTGTCAATGACCATAAAATCATTGCCCGCGCCGCTCATATGCACACATCGCATACTGTTTCACTCCTAATTGGACTGCCTCAATATGAACGAGACGTCCTCTAAAATATCTTAATGTAGGGAACGGCCTGTGTGCCGATGACACTTAGTTAAGCCTCCCTCTGATGAGGGAGGTGGCTGAGCGCAGCGAAGACGGAGGGAGAGAAACTACCCCTCAGTCAAAAATCGGTTCCAAAGTGCCGATTTTTGCCAGCTCCCCTGACAAGGGGAGCTAAGGGTGCTGTGCAAT
>CAZLLC010000122.1:0-5758 GCA_964560245.1 uncultured Oscillospiraceae bacterium
AGAGGTGGTGTGATATGACAATATCAGAAAAATTGACAGCCGTGGCTGAAAATCAGCAGGAAGTTTATAAAGCCGGACAGAAGTCTGAATATGACCGCTTTTGGGATGAATATCAAAATAAGGGTGAACGGCAAAATTATATTTATGCGTTTGGTGGACAAGGCTGGTCGGATGAAACCTTCGCCCCCAAATATGATCTTACGCCAACATATGCGTCATATATGTTCCGTGAAAGCAAAATCACTTCATTAAAAGCCAGGCTTTCGGAGCTGGGGCTTTCTATGGATTTTTCAGAATGTATGGCATTTGTCTATCCTTTTTCAGCTTCGCAAATTAAAGACATCGGTATCATTGACACGCGGCAATGTTCGAATTTGCAGTACTTCCTGAACAATACGACCCATTTAACGGAAGTAGAAAGAGTCATCGTCAGAGATGATGGGACACAAATATTTGGTAACGAATCCTTTAAGGGCTGTGAGAATCTTGAACAAATACGCTTTGAGGGCATTATAGGAACAAATATCAATTTTCTGTGGTCACCCCTTTCAAAAGACAGTATTGAAAGTGTGATGGCGGCACTGTCGGATTATGTTGTGGTAAAGACGGTTATATTCAAAAAGTCAGCGGTAGACACAGCGTTTGAAACCGCTGAAGGACTGGCAGACGGCAGCACATCGGATGCCTGGCTGGAGCTGGTGGCAACAAAAGAAAACTGGACAATATCTTTGGGGTAAGGAGGAAAAAATGAGATCAAGAACTGTTTTATACGCCGAGGAAGGTATGGTACTTACCGACGGCGAGACCTACGGCAAGCAGATCTTTCTTGCTGAGGGGAAGTCAGCAGAGCATTACCGGGAGATCGCGGAGGAGGAAGCACAAAAGCTGCAGGAGGCTCATAATATGAAGGAGGTGATATGATGAAAAAATTTGGTATTGATATTTCGATGTATCAAAAGGGCTTTGATTTTGACCGTGCCAAGGAAGAAGGCGTTGGCTTCGCGATCCTCAGGGGCGGTTACCATTTGCTGAAGGATGCCTGCTTTGAGGAATTTTACGAAGCCTGCAGTCAGCGGGATATTCCGGTAGGCGTGTATCTGTACTCTATGGCAAGGACCGTAGAGGAAGGGGAGGCGGAAGCGGAATTTTTGATCGATAAGGTCCTGAAGGGCAAGCGGTTTGACTATCCCATCTATATGGATGTGGAGGACCGGCAGCAGCGCTCTGTAGGCAAAAATAAGCTGACAGAGGTGGTCGTTGCCTTCTGCAACAAGCTGAAGCAGGCAGGCTACTGCCCCGGTGTGTATTCCTCTCTGTCTTTTTTTAAGACCTACCTGAAGCCTGAAAAGCTGACAGATTATGAGATCTGGGTGGCGCAGTGGCACACCCAGTGCGATTTTGCCGGTGAATACGGAATGTGGCAGTTTGGCGGTGAGACCAATGTGATCCGCAGCAATACGGTGGCAGACGTTGTTTGCGATCAGGATTATGCCTATAAGGATTATCCTGCCATTATTCGTGCAGCAGGGCTCAACGGCTGGAGTGCCGCAGCAGAGCCTGTAGAAATAAAGGAGGAATTTACAATGAAATTGAATGTACTGAAAAACGGCAGCAAGGGAAGCACAGTGAAGGCGTTGCAGATCCTTCTGATCGGCAACGGCTATACCTGCGGCAGCTGGGGTGCTGACGGTAATTTTGGCGCGGCTACTGAAGCGGCCGTTCGCAATTATCAGAAAACGAACAAGCTGCAGGTGGATGGACAGGTAGGTCCTGAGACCTGGAGCAGCCTTTTAGGCGTTGCATAGGAGGTTGTTTGGTGACGGAAGCGATCGTTGTAGCCCTGATCACCGGCAGTATGTCCCTGATCGGCGTGATCGTGACCTGTATGGTGACGGCACGGAAAAACGAAAATGCACTAAGGATCACCCAAGCGGTGACCGATACCAAGATCGAGGAACTTACACGGCAGGTACACTTGCATAACGGTGTGATCGAACGGACATATAAACTGGAAGGACAGATGGCAGAGTGTCAGCACGACATTAAGGACCTGAAGGCTTACCATAAGCCTCAGTAACAGGAGGGAAAATTGGAAAAGATCATTCAAAATATAGCCAATCTTATTAAGGTGAAGACCATTGTGACACTGGTGGTGATCAGTGTATTTGCGGTACTGGCGCTGAAAGGCGCTATATCGGCGGATAATGTGATGATCATTATTTCAATGGTGGTATCCTTCTATTTTGGTACACAGCTGGAGAAAACAGCATAAACTCAATATTATAAGCGCCCCTTTGTGGCAGTGTCAGCAACTTAAGAAAAATGTGCGATTGAGCAGCCCTTAGCGCCCTCTCTGAGGGAGTGTCCATTTGGAATAAGTGCAAGCCACCGATCCCCCGTGTCGTCCTGAGGAGCACAGCGACGAAGGATCCTCGCAGTGAAGTGCTGCTTAGCAGAAATGATTATGCGTAGATCCTTCGACTCCGCTTCGCTCCGCTCAGGACGACAGTGTTTCGGTACAGCTTGGTTGACAAGATGCAATCCTTGATACCATACCACACTCCCTCCGAGCACGCTTCGCTCGCCCAGGGCTGTCTCAAAAGGTCACCTCTCCCGAGGTGACCGCAACCCACATAGAAAAACAGCACAAAATTTGCGAACATTACGCAGATTTTGTGCTGTTTTTTGCGTTTCAGACACTCGGGGACGGGTGTCCCTACGGCTCAAAATGGATGGTTTTGCCTTAGTCAGACAGCCCTTTTTCTGTTTATTCAAAAGGTCGGACACGCAGCTTGGCGCCGATGCCGTCACAAATTGCCTGACAGCGTGCTTGTTCTTCTTTGGAGGTGACCACATCCACCACCGTCATCACCACATTGGGTACATACTCTACGCAGTCTTTAGCGAACTGCAGCATTGCATCGTAGGAATCTATACCGAATTTGGGACGGACGGTTTTCAGGTAAGCTTCTTTGTTATCCGTGTTCAGGCTGATGGAAACGGTGTCAATTAGACCTTGCAGCTTGTGGGCAGTCTTTTCGCCCCAGATCAGATCCGCAAGACCGTTGGTGTTGATGCGGATGGGAATATCCCAGTGCTGTTTGATATACTTTGCCACCTGCAGTAGCTCGTCCAGTCTTTCTGTAGGCTCTCCGTAGCCGCAAAAGACCACCTCGCTGTACTTGGAAAGCGCCCATTTGTCCAGACTTTCGCAGACCTCCGCCACAGTAGGCTCTTTGTCCAGCCAAAGGCTGTCAGAGCCATAAACGCCTTCGCCGTTATGCCGCAGGCAGAAGGTGCAGGAACAGGGACAGCGGTTGGTCATATTTACATAAATTCCGTTTTTCACGGGGTAGGTAATGGTCATCATAGTTTATAACTCCTGTAGAAATTCTTCAAAGCAAATGCCGTCGGTTTTTGGAATGTCCAGTTCAACGGTGCGGCGTAAGACCCTTGCAATAAAAGCAGAGGCGTGACGGACAGAGTCCACAAAATTCATTCCGTTTACCGCATCGGCGGCAATGATAGAGGAAAATACATCTCCCGTGCCGGAACGGAACGCGCCCACCTTATGCTCATACACAGTAACAGGGGCTTTGCCGGCCTCGTATATAAAGTTTTCCAGATCTTCGCCCCGCTCCAGCCCGGAGATCACGATCTTTTCCGGTCCCATTGCGTGCAGCTTTTCACATACGGCGAACAGCTCGTCCTCGTCCATATCCGGGCTATAGGGCGTTCCGGTAAGGATGCAGGCCTCCGTCAGATTGGGGGTCAGAATATGGGCAAAGGGCACAAGCCGCGCCATCTGCGCCGCCAGCGCCGGATCGTAGGTAGGGTACAGATTGCCGTAATCGCCCATTACCGGGTCAACCACCGTAACAGTCTGGGCTTTGCCAAAATGCTCTAAAAAGTGCTCTACGATCCGGATCTGCTCCACAGAGCCTAAAAAGCCAGTCAAAATGCCGTTAAATTGCAGATCAAGCGCTTTCCACTGCTCCACATAATCTTCCATATGATCCGTAAAATCCGTGTAGTAGAAGCTGTCAAAGCCCGTATGATTGGAAAAAACAGAAGTGGGTAGGGGACAGCACTGTATTTTCAGCGCGGAGATGATGGGCAGGGAAACGGCCAGCGAACACCGCCCAAAGCCGCAAAAGTCATTGATCACCGCGATCTTTTTTTGATGATTGTGGGACATTGTTACACCCTCTTTGAGATAACCTGATCACCATTATAGCACAGCAAAATCAGGATTACAAGGCTTCATCGGAGGAGTTTTGCAATCCTTTACATTTGGCTGAAACTGTGATATATTGGATCAAAATCGGAGCTTGGGGTAGAAAAGCATGAAGAAAAGAGAAATGATCCTGAGGATATTTATGAGCGTATTGGGTGTGGTGCTGGCAGGCGTCAGTGTCAGCTTTTTTAAGCTCGCTGCCTTTGGCGTAGATCCTTTTCAGACTATGATGGCCGGACTCAATGCGGTGATCCCCATTTCCTTCGGTACGCTGTACGTGGTCGTGGGATTGCTGCTGTTGCTGTTTAGCTTTATAGCGGACCGGCATTATGTGGGTTTAGCATCCATCATCACTCTGACCCTGCAGGGCTATGTCATCGATTTTTTCAAAGTGATTTTGTTTACCCTGTTTCCCAATGCCGGTATTTCTGTCAGGGCGGTGAGCTTTCTTATTGGCTTTGTGCTGCTGTGCTTTGCCACAGCCGTCTATTTTGCCGCGGATCTTGGCGTCTCTGCATATGATGCTATTTCTTTGATCATCACCAACACCTGGAAAAAAGGGCAGTTCAAATTCAACCGCATTATTACAGACTGTGCCTGTGTTCTTACTGGCAGCATCACCTTTTTGATGGCGGGCAATACCTTGCCGGCACTTCTGGAGGTTGTAGGCATTGGAACCATCGTCACCGCCTTCTGTATGGGTCCGCTGGTAGACTTTTTCCAAAGAAAAACCGTTGTACCCATCTATAATAAAATCCTTCATAAAAACATCCCGACATAGGCGGGATGTTTACATATTTTTTATGGCGCTTTTAGAAAAATTAGCAGCTTATTTTAAGTGATTGCCTACATACACAGGTAATGGTGAAATACACCCCACTTTTTACTGTGCAGCTTGTCTGTGATGTGCATAGTCAACCTCCTTATGGGCTTTGCTATCATTATAAATTAAAGCAAAATGTTGTCAATGCGGATGTAAAATTATTTTGTTATAAAATGTTTTTTGATTAATCGGAAAATTTTGCTTGCTATTTTTCAATAGATGGTGTATAATACGGCAGTACCAAGCTTCAGGGACTTTTGATTCTTGTAGCACACCTGCCGGTGTGATGGGGAGCGACCCGAGCGCTGCCAGTGGCAGATGAAGCGAGGGGAGCGAGTGGCTGCGGTCGACGAGCAACGAAGGCGTTTGCGCCGAGGCAATCGTCGGGCACCGCAACAGGCAAGCACTAACTTTAATTTAATAGCAATATTCACACTTGCCGGTGTGATGGAATTGGTAGACGTAGTGGACTCAAAATCCACCGCTGGCGACAGCGTGCCGGTTCGAGTCCGGCCACCGGCACCAAAGCCCTAAAGGCAACAGCCTTTGGGGCTTTACTTATTACCTCTTCACTTTTCACTAAAAACGCCTTTAGGGCTTTGAAGTAATAAGTAATAGTGAATAGTGAAGAAGTGTCTTAAACCTTGATTTGTGTAGTTTTCGGCAGTTGCGAAGTCTTGATTTGTGTGAAGTATTCC
>CAZLLC010000123.1:0-179 GCA_964560245.1 uncultured Oscillospiraceae bacterium
GGCTTCCAGAACGAGCCCCAGCGCTGCAAGGCTTGCCGTGACGCTCGCAAGAACAGCGCCCGTGGCCCTCGTGAATTCTTCACTGCTACCTGCGCCCGTTGCGGTGGCGAGGCAAAGGTTCCCTTCGAGCCCAAGTCCGACCGTCCTGTATACTGCAGCGAGTGCTTCGCTCAGATGCG
>CAZLLC010000123.1:279-5723 GCA_964560245.1 uncultured Oscillospiraceae bacterium
CGCAGAAGGCTAATAAATCGATAAGAAAAGACAGCATCGGTTCTCCGGTGCTGTCTTTTTTGTATCTCCCTATGTAAATTCTTCACTGCTACCTGCGCCCGTTGCGGTGGCGAGGCAAAGGTTCCCAATGTAAACACGAAGCTTGTCGTCTGCGACTGATGGCGGATCTTTTGATCCATATTTACAGTTTGAAAAGCTTGAAATACATCCAGTATTCCTGCACTTTCCAAACTTCAATTTGTACCAAAATCTCTCGCCAGCAGTACTTGCCACCAAACTCCGTGTTTACTTGAACCCAAGTCCGACCGTCCTGTATACTGCAGCGAGTGCTTCGCTCAGATGCGCGCAGAAGGCTAATAAATCGATAAGAAAAGACAGCATCGGTTCTCCGGTGCTGTCCTTTTTTATGCCCTCTCAGTCAGCAATGCTGACTAAGAGGGCATCTGTTATTTAATATACGCCTCATACGCCTCAGCAGCAAGGTAGTAGCCGTACAGCGCCTGTACCAATGCCTTAGTAGTATTAGCCGCATCTGCTTTATTATACATACGGATGATATAATCCATCGGCGCATAGGAAACGCTCAGGGACTCGGTGCCGCTGGAAACAACGACTGTGATCTCCTGATCCAGATCCTGCGGGAGAATATCTGCCACTTCGATACAGTACATACCGTTTCTTTCGGTATATTCATAACCGCCAAAGCTGATACCCTCCAGGCTTTCAGCTGTGAAGTAGAAACGCACAGCAATCTTGTTCTTGTAAACCAGGGACGCGCCATAGAACGCAACGCCGGACACATTGCCGGAAACAGCCACTTCACCGCCCTCAGTGGGCACTTCAGCAGTAACTACGTCGATGTCCTTGTTGGCCAGGTTTGCGGTATTGTACCCAAAATGGTTCTGGGAAGCCGCGCCGTAGTTCAGCATATGCTTAACCAAATTCTTGGTTGCATCATTATAGTTGCCAGCCAAAATCTCATATGCATAGCCACGGACGGAATAGGTATTGGCCAAGGGCATACCGTTCACAGCGATAGCGATTACGTCGGTCATCTGTGCGGCTGCCACATTGATGCTGTATACGCCTTCTTTCACAGTGGCTTCCACAGCTTCACCGTTGACGGTAAAGACAACAGCATCGTCTTCTTCAACAGTCAGAAGGAAATTCACGCCAATGCTGTCACCCAGGACGATCTGATAGCGCTCCACCGGATTCTCCAGTTCAGGAATTTCCTCTGTGATCACATCACCGCAAGTGGAACAGGTTTGGGTCACACTGCCCACAGTAGTATAGGTGGGCTCAACCGTAACAGTTTCATAGCTGTGACCCAAGGCTGCTGTCGTCACCGTATAGCTATCCTCGCATTCGGCGCAGTAGTAGCTGACACTGCCAGGCTGTGTGCAGGTAGCCTCAGTCACGGGGAATTCATCATACTCGTGGTCGCACTCCGGCTCACTGTCGGCTGCAAAGGTAACGCTAAAGGATTTGATACGCAGCTGCGTGCCGCCTGTAGAGTCCAGCTTGATATAATTATACGCCGTACCCTCAGGCATATCCACGGTATAATCTGCAAAAACGCTCTGGGTTGCAGAAGTAATGGTCACATCCTCAATCAAAGTCCAGCTTTCACCGTCAGCAGAACCGTAAACGGAAAGTGTGCCACTGCTATAACCTACATTCAAAACCAAGCTGTCGATCACCTGTGTTGCCTGAATAACTGCTGTGCTGTCATGCTGATAATTCTGGTACAGTCGCAGCTCTTTGGTAAAAAAAGCGTCATTGGTCACCACAGTCACCACATCATCCAGCTTATGTTCTTCGTTTTTCGCATAGCTGGTGCCCGCACCGTAGTTACTGATCACATAGGTCAGAGTACCAGTTACTTCCACAGGTTGGGTGGTTTCCGGTTCGGTTTCTTCCGGCTCTGTGGGATCTTCCGGAATATAAGTCCAGGCCATTGTGTAGTAGGTGGTGCCGCCGGAAACACCTGCATAAAGAGCTACCGCTTTTTGATCTGTACTGTAGCAGGAGAATATATCGCTGCTTGAGTTGTATTGCAGATTATTTTTAGCATTCGTGCCCTTGGCAACGACTGTGCAGGTGCCGTCCCCGTTGACTGTGATCTTAAAAGATCCGTTATCATTCAAAGATGATGTTGTCCGCAACCAGTTACTGCTATTGGAGGCAGCCCAAAGATAACCGCCATCGGTACTCAAGCCATAAGTGCCATCAACTGTACCGGTCACAAGGGTCAGAACCTGCACGCCATCATCACTGTCAAAGATCAGGGTGTCTGTTCCCTTTGTAACATTTACAGTACCGCGGTTGTTTGTGTTTTGGGTCGTGCTCAGCGCCTTATCATACGCAGATGCCGCAATGACCACTTTCGTACCGGCTGACAGCTGACTTTCAGAAGTAACCAGCTTATAAGTCAGATTTTCGTCGCTGATATTGTCATCCACATAGGACATCAGGGCATAGAAGGTGGTATTACCTTCAATAACGCACTCGCTGCCGGCAGCATAAACTGTTGCAGGCTTTGCGGTGGTATTGTAAACGATAGAATCTACCCAGCCACGGAAAGTATAACCGGTAGGTACCGTGCCGGAATAAGCCGGCATAGTAACACAATACTCTTCATAAACCTTTTGCGTGGATACTGCTTCCCCATCCTCCATAAAGGTTGCGGTATACTGATCCTTCGCCGCAAACAGAATACGGATGGTGCAGTTTCCGGTGGCAGAAACTATAAAGATGTTACCGTTTTGGCTGACCGTGGCGCTTCCGCTGACCACTTCATAGCCGGTGACCTTGTAGCCTTCTGCAGGATGGGCTGTCACATAGCCGTTGTTAACGGAAACTGTGCCGTATGTAGAATTATTGCTCCGGGCGGTGATGGTATAGCTGACAGAATCCGCATTGCCGGAGGGGGTGTCCATCTCAGGAATTTCCTCTCCAAACAATACGAATGCCAATTCCGGATAATCGACAAATACATTACGGGTACCGGTGACGGATTCCACCGCGTCATTACGGCCCATCTCCCAGGTGTCCACCGGATCCTCCTCCATCCACTGCAGAAGGACTTCGACACTTTCAAAAACGCCTTCACTACCCCACATATTTCCTTGTAGTGTAGCACTTTCGCCACCCCAGCGGACATAGGTGTACAAAATCACACGGGCAACGTCGCCATGCAGATCATAGGCATCAGACACGCTGTTGGGATCATAGAAGCCACTGCTTTCGCCGTAGCCCTTATTGCCACGGCTGGAATTGACACTGCTGGATTCCGGACGAATGGACATAATATCCTCAATATCGTCACCTTTTGCGCTCTTACTCTGAGGCCAGGTGTGCTCCCGGTTCCAGGTCAGGCCGCCATCCCAGGCGGGTGTCAGGGCAATGCCGGAATAAAAGCCGGAGATTGCAGAGCTGGTATTGCCGCTGTTTTCACAGTCCGTATACTGGAATACATCCCTGATATCTTCATAGTCCGAAATGGTGGTATGAGCCCCAGCCATCAAATTATAAAGCGCTGTATACAGCGTGCTGCTTGTAACAGTGCTCGTATCGGAAGATCCGCTCATTGCCACATATGTGTCATAAGAAAAGCTTTGCGTGGAATAAAACTCCTCTGCATAGGGGGACAGGAAGGTGGCAAGCTCTCCCCTTTTGCCCCAGTTTTTGATCACTGTGCCGTATTCCTCGCTGTAGCCGGTTTCATAGTTTACCGTTGCAGCGGAAGCTTTCAAAACAGGCAGTACGCCCAGCACCATTACGAATGCAAGTAAAAATGCCAGGCTTTTTTTCAGAAAATGATTCATTATAGATCCCTCCACATTATTATACGATTATATGCTATCATACTAAGCCTTCTTTTTCAACATTTTTCTGTATATCTGTACTATTCCGTTGTCAAATTGGGGGTTTTATGATATAATTTTGTTATGAAATACTTAAATAACATTGTATCGGGCATTTTCAAAGCCCGCCCCAACCGCTTCATCGCCCATATTGAAATAGACGGTGTTTTACAGGTCTGCCACGTAAAAAACACCGGCCGCTGCCGGGAGCTTTTGCCGCCTGATGCCACTGTTTACTGCGCTGACTGCCTGTCCCCTGCCCGAAAAACGAGATACGATCTGATCGCCGTTCAGAAAGGAGACCGGCTGATCAATATGGATTCTCAGGCGCCGAATAAGGCTGTTCAGGAATGGCTTTCTGCCGGCGGTATCGGTAAGATCGATAATTTGAAACCGGAAACCACTGTTGGCGGCTCCCGGTTCGATTTCTCCTTTGAAAAAGACGGCAAGCAATGCTTTTTAGAGGTAAAAGGCGTCACACTGGAAAATGACGGCATATGCGCCTTCCCCGACGCGCCCACCGATCGCGGCGCAAAGCATCTGCGTGAGCTGACACAGCTGAAATCAGAAGGCTTCGGGGCATATGTGCTGTTTGTGATTCAAATGCAGGATGTAAAATACCTGCATCCAAACGATTCCACAGACCCGGCTTTCGGTCAGGCTCTGCGGCAAGCGGCACAAGCCGGCGTGGAAATTTTGGCAGCAGACTGCACCGTCACGCCCAATACAATGACCATCCGCAACCGGGTGGAAGTAAAGCTTTGAAAACGCAAGCCTTTTGCTGTAAATTATTGTTTAGTAGAGTATTTGTAGGGACCGGCGACCTGGACGGTCCGTAACAAAATCGGTCCTCGATGGGCCGATTTTGTTTGACAAATGTGAAAATTATAAATATTTTCGCCCATCGAGGTCGAAAATATTTACGGACTGTCGAGGACGCCAGTCCCCACGTTTAGTACTGTAAATTCTAATTATATATAACGCCAACTGTCAACTGTCAACTAAAGAGGGTGCCTTGCGGCACCCTCTGTTTATTAATATGCAACGCCCCAAAGGATCATAGTTTTAGCCGGCTTGCCGCAGATGGGGCAAACATCCCCCAAATGCTCCTGCTCAAAAGGCATACAGCGGGAGGACATACCTGCCTGCTCCTTCATCTTCAGCTCGCATTCCAGCTCGCCGCACCACATGGTCTTGATGAAGCCGCCGTTTTCTTCCTGCAGCTTCTTGGCTTCCTCCAAGGAATGGGCCTCGTAGATATGATCGGTCAGGTTCTTCTTGGCCTTTTCAAACATACCCTGATGCACCAGCTCCAGCTGCTCAGCAACAGCCTTTTCCAAATCCTCGATGGCTACAACGGTCTTCTCACCGTCATTTCTGCGCACCAGCACCACCTGTCCGTTTTCCAGATCACGGGGGCCGCACTCCACACGCAGCGGCACGCCCTTCATTTCGTACTCAGCGCACTTCCAGCCCATAGAATTGTCAGAATCGTCCATTTTCACACGGAAACCGGCATTGATCAAGCGATCCTTCAGGCTGCCGGCTGCTTCCAATACGCCCTCTTTATGCTGG
>CAZLLC010000124.1:0-5692 GCA_964560245.1 uncultured Oscillospiraceae bacterium
TAGCCAGCAGATTTACAGTCTGTCCCCTTTGGCCACTCGGGAAATCCCCCATATGAACTTGCTGCTTGAGTGCCTGAATGGAGCCGGTAGACGGACTCGAACCCCCGACCTGCTGATTACAAATCAGCTGCTCTACCAACTGAGCTATACCGGCAGCTCAAACAGAACACGCTTATTATAGCCACCCGGTATGGTTTTGTCAAGCTTTTTTTCATCTTTTTACAAAAACAATTTTGTATTGCAATAATCCATACGAATTGCAAGCTGAACCTTGTTAAAATCACCTGTTTATGCTAAAATACATAAAAGCGACAAACAGCAAATAAAACCCTTCAGATAGACACCATAATCTCATAAACACCTCTAAAAAATTTCTTTGAGGTACCCTTTCATATTGATATTTGGAGAAAACACTATGAAGAAAACCGATCTTGAAAAGCTAAAAGGCGAATTTTTTATTTACAGTAATGGCGAATATGTTATTCTCCCCGGTACTAAATTATTCATTTTCAAAACCGATGGCACCCTTGTCGCCTCAAGAAAGGATTTGCGCTATGCCAGCAAAATTACCTTTTTGTCAGGTAACAGAATGCTTTTATGCAGCAACAAAGCCATTTTTCATATGATTGATCTGTGCGATGGTAGTGATATTTGGACTGCAGCATATACCAAAAGCGATCTAAACGCGGAAGATGTTGCTATTTCGCCCGATGAAGGTTTTGCCTATACATATGACTGGTTGAGAGATGATAATTTCATTTGTCGACTCAATCTGCAAACCCACGAGGCAGACATCCACGATATGTTTATGGATTGCGGTGCAACCAGAGGTATTATTTGTAACGAAGCGGGTATTCCATGTCTGCTGAAAACTGTCCACGAAACTATTGGTGGAAAACCTTTCACTCAAAACGGTGTTCGCATTCATGATTTTTATGATATTTCTCCCGGTAATACTTCATCTTGGGAAACAAAATGGTCTTTCGAAGGAAACAGATGTGTACTTTGCTTTTTGGATAGTATAGACACAATTGTTACAACTGATCTTCATATCTACAGACCTTCCACCGGGACTTCTGTTGATCTTTTAGAGAATGAGCGTTCCTGGCAACGACCCCAGCAGGATCCTTCTGATTGCTGGTTAGATCTCAGCAATCGTTATTTGTGTTTGCTCTATCGGGGCGCAAATGTAATTATCGATATCCAAGCCCGTAAGGTTGTTGCGCAGTACGCTGCGGATTCTAAACGGGGCTGTCTAATCGGTAACGAATACTGGATCTGTATTGACGATAGAATTGTCCGCAAGCCGTTTCCTGCATTTGAGGAGACTCTTCCTGTAAAGGCTGTCGATTATTGGGAGCAGTATTACGCCAAACACCCCGAACTTTGGTAGCTGGTTCAATACGAGGAGAACTATGAAAAACACATTAAAATCTGCATTTATTGCCACCATTCCTGTGCTGACCGGCTATGTGGTACTGGGCTTCGGCTTTGGTATTATTCTAAAGTCCGCCGGATACGGGATCTTTTTGGCCTTTGCTATGAGCCTTTTGATCTACGCAGGCTCTATGCAGTATGTTGCAGTAGGGCTGCTTACAGGCGGCGCATCTGTCATTACGGCGGCGCTTACCACGCTTATGGTCAATGCCCGGCATTTGTTTTACGGCATCTCTATGCTTTCTAAATACAAGCACACAGGGAAACGAAAGCCCTATTTAATATTTGCGCTGACCGACGAAACCTACTCTTTGGTATGCAACGACAACCCGGCTGTGGCGCCGGAACAACAGGCAAACTATTACTTTTTTGTTTCTTTGCTTAATCATACATATTGGATCATAGGATCTGTTGCCGGAGCTGTTGCAGGCACACTGCTTCCATTTAACAGCGAGGGCATTGATTTTGCTCTTACCGCTCTGTTTCTTACGGTATTTTTAGAGCAGTGGCTGACTGCCAAAAAGCACGCGCCGGCTGTTATCGGCGTAGTGGCATCTGTTTTATGCCTGATCATCTTCGGCAGTGAAAGCTTTTTAATCCCAGCGATGCTGATCATTGCCTTATCGCTGTGTATGTATAAGGAGGAGTCCAGCAATGTCTGAACTGCATACTTGGGGCATTGTTGCAGTCATCGCACTCACAACAGCAGCCCTTCGGTTTTTGCCTTTTTTAGTATTTAACGATCACAGGAAAACACCGAGGATCATTGAAAAGCTTAGCAGGATCCTCCCCTATGCCATTATGGGAATGTTGGTGGTTTACTGCCTGAAAGGTATTCATTTTTCAACCCTTTCGGGCTTTTTACCAACGATCATTTCCTGTGGGGTAGTCGCCCTTCTTTATATTTGGAAGCGAAACACACTGATCAGCATCATATGCGGCACAGTATGCCATATGATTTTGGTGCAGATCGTCTTTTAATAAAACGGAGGATTACACCTACGATCCATCTTACAGCGTACTGGGCAGTATTGAAACAGAGCAGACCGGTTTTTTTCAACGTTGTTATATACCCGACAGATGTGCAATTTGTGCCTGAAGCAGCCCAGCAGTATATGGCAATGGAAGCAGACATTCCGGACATCTTAAGCAGCATCACCTATCACGACTGTACTTACACACAAGAGCCCTTTCCCGTTAAAAAAACCAAAACTGTTTTCATTTTTTGTGGGTTATTCATAAAATATTTATATTATAGTTTTACAATGGATGCAAAACATATGTAAAGAAATGGAGGTAATATTATGCCAGGACCTGGAGGACACGGCGGAGCCGGCGGCGGACGGGGCGGACACGGTGGTGGCCCCGGTGGCGGACACGGCGGATTTGGCGGCGGACACGGCGGACACAGACCACCTATGGGAGGACACGGCGGACACAGACCGCCTGTTATGCATCACCACCGTCCATACCATATGGGCGGCTGGGGTATGCACAGACCTCATCCCCGCGGTGGCTGCTGCGGTTGTATGATGCCTGTGATCGCTGTGAGCACATTGCTGGCCACGGCGTTGCTGCTTCTGATCTTTTAACCCCAACGAACCGCTTGCGCAAGCAGGCGGTTTTTGTTATAATGGAGAAAAAAGATGGAGGCGTCCATATATGCAGGCTTCTGCAATAAAAAATGCTGTTGAAAAACAATATCCATACCGCATCGAACTGCACGCCCATACCTGTCCTGTCAGCCGGTGCAGTGAGTATGAGCCGGAAAAACTAATAAAAACCTATGCAGAGCTCGGCTTTCACGGCATCGTGATCACCAACCACTTTATCCCCGATCTGATGACGCAAGACCCAGAAGCCGCTTTGGCGTACTATCTGCAAGACTATGAAGCAGCCCGTGCCGCCGGTGAAAAATACGGCATATCCGTATATTTGGGCGCAGAAATTCGTTTTACTGAGAATTTCAACGACTATTTACTGTATGGTGTGGATAAGGATATTCTGCGCACTTGTTATCACTATCTTGAAAAAGGGGTGGAGGCCTTCCGTCAGGAAGTGTCGCTTCCAAACAGTGTGTTCCTGCAAGCCCACCCTTTCCGCAACGGTATGCAGCTTTGCGATCCGGCGCTTTTGGACGGTGTGGAGTGCCTTAATGTGCATCCGCACCACAACAGCCGTGTGGCAATGGCGACCCGGTATGCTTACGAAAAGGGCCTGACCGTCAAAACCGCCGGCACCGACTGCCACCATCTCACCCACGAAGGTCTTTCCGCTTTGCGGACAAGGACACTGCCTGCAGATTCCTTTGAGCTGGCAAAGCTCCTCAAAAGCGGTGATTTCGTTTTCGAAGTCGGTGACCATTCTTTTTGGATTCCATAAATATTAAAAGGACGCCCGATGGCGTCCTTTTCTTATAAATTATTGTTTAGCATACCAACAACCGTTAACGAATTACGGCTTCTCCTCGAGGAGAAGCTGTCAAAAATCTACGATTTTTGACTGATGAGGTGTGCGGCAGGCAGTTGTGTTTATTAATATTTCGGGCGTATTCGCAACAAGGCAGACACCTCATCCGACCTCGCTGGCGCTCGGCCACCTTCTCCTCAAGGAGAAGGCTTTGGATTGTGCGCCTAACCTTCTGCTCTATATTCTATCTAATTATATGCCAAGCCTGGTTTTTAGGGAAACAGGCAAATTCTGTTTTTGGACAAGGCGTTCAGGTCTTTTAATTCGTCTATATCCACCATCATAGCGCCCATTTGCTCCAATTCAGCGGCTGCCGGGCTTTGATCCTGGAAACAGAACACCGGACTCCAGCCGTGGCGCAAATTCTGCTGTGTCCCCTTCCAGGTGCCGCCCTTGCCCAAGCTGCACTGCGCCACCAAGGTCAACACGCCCATGGCGTGAATGATCCGGTTGCGGCTCAACGCCCGCTGGGCAGAAAAGCCCAAATGAAAGCCATCCTCACTTAAATACAGCACATTGGGATCTGCTTTACATTTTTCCAGGCTATCCGCCACCACACTGACCACCTGACCGCCGGCGTTCAGGCACGCCTGCTGGGCTGTTTGATCCGCGCCCCGGGCATTTCCGGAGAGCAGCGCATACCCCTGCTTTGCAGCCTGCAAGCCTGCTTCCTCCGCAAAAGCACGGTTCTCCCCTCTCAAATCCCGGCTGCCTACCAAAGCGATCATGGGCTTGCTCAGCAGGCTTTGATCTCCTTTTGACCAAAGGCATCCGGGGCTGTCATAGCCCAAATGCTCCCGCAAAAGCTGGGGGTAAGCAGGGCTGACACGGGTGATGGGTGCGCAACCGTTTCTTTTTGCCTGGTTTACATAATATTCCAGTTCCTCTTCCCGGGACAGCAAATACAGAATATTTTGGGCTTCCGCGCTGCCATATCCCAAAGAAGTCAGATCCTCCAAGGTCAGGCTGCGCTGTTCGTCCGGCGGAGTGATGCCCCGGACACGGGCTGCCAATTTTCGAAACTGTGCCACCGTTAAAGGCTTGCTTTGGGGATCTGACAGGTGGCTTGTAAGCATCAGAAATCCCCGTTCCGCCGGCTTCAACGGAACCGCTTCTTTACCACCGGTGCTTTGACCTCTTCCCGGGTCAAGGTGCCGTCGGTATTCAGAAGCATAGGGGTAATATTATAATTGGAAAACTTGGCGATCTCGTCTAACTTGGCCTTTTCCGGGAAATTACCTACGATGGACCAGGCAACGCCCTTGCGCTTTGCGCGGCCGGTTCTGCCGATGCGGTGGACATAGTACTCATTTTCCTCGGGTATGTCGATATTTACCACGCAGTCCACGTCGTCCACATCAATGCCACGGGATGCCACATCTGTGGCGATCAGGATGGCAAGCCTTCCGTCACGGAACTTCTGCATAGTCTTTTCCCGCAGGCTTTGACGGATGTCGCCGTGGATGCATTCGCAATCCATTCCCGCCCGCTGAAAATCGTCACAAAGCCGCTGGCACATATGCTTGGTATTGCAAAAGATCATTACCCGCTCATAGCCCTGACTACGGATCAGCCGCAGGGTGGTTTCTGCCTTTTCCAAGGGCGTTACGGTGATGCTGTACTGGTCGATATCCGGGCGATCCTCCTGACGGGGCTCTACGGTGATCTCCACCTCGTCCCGCTGATACATCCAGGATACCGTCATCACTTCCTGAGAGATGGTAGCGGAGAACAGACCGAAATTCTTCCTGTTCTTTACCTTTTCAATGATCCTGGTCACATCCTT
>CAZLLC010000125.1:0-5687 GCA_964560245.1 uncultured Oscillospiraceae bacterium
TGTTGTCAACAGGTTCTGTAGGCTCTGTAGGTTCTGTAGACTCGGTAGGTTCTGTAGACTCGGTAGGTTCTGTGGGCTCTGTGGGTTCCGTAGGAGCTGTAGGATCAACAGCTTTGACGTTGTCCAGCAGGATCCAGGAGGAAACCTCACCGTGCTGACCGTCTGCCACATTGTAGAAGAAGTCCACATGGTCGCTGTCGGCGGTCAGGGTGACGGTAACGCCTGTATTCCAGGTTTCTGCCAGTGTCCATACAACCTGATTGGGATCTTCGCTTGTTGCATAATTCTTGCTGTCACCGGTCAGCTCCAGCTTCATATACTTGTATTCACCTTCAGCAGCCACATAATCGTAGTTGCCGTAGACATTGAATGTGATCGTAGTGCCGGCACTCAGGGTCTTGCCGAAACTCACACGGAAGTTGGGCCAGCAGCTGCTTGCGTGGCTGACCTTCAGAGCATAGCTGCCGCCGTTTGCAGGAGCAGTCACATTTGCATCGGCATAAGCTACTCTTTCGATGGTGGCATCCTGAGCCGAACCGATACCGGCAAACATCTGCTCATGACCGGCAGTTTCGAAGTCAAAGCCGTCCAAAATGTTGTCAACAGGTTCTGTAGGCTCTGTAGGTTCTGTAGACTCGGTAGGTTCTGTGGGCTCTGTGGGTTCCGTAGGAGCTGTAGGATCAACAGCTTTGACGTTGTCCAGCAGGATCCAGGAGGAAACCTCACCGTGCTGACCGTCTGCCACATTGTAGAAGAAGTCCACATGGTCGCTGTCGGCGGTCAGGGTGACGGTAACGCCTGTATTCCAGGTTTCTGCCAGTGTCCATACAACCTGATTGGAATCTTCGCTTGTTGCATAATTCTTGCTGTCACCGGTCAGCTCCAGCTTCACATACTTGTATGCACCTGCAGCAGCCTCATAATCGTAGTTGCCGTAGACATCGAATGTGATCGTAGTACCGGCACTCAGGGTCTTGCCGAAACTCACACGGAAGTTGGGCCAGCAGCTGCTTGCGTGGCTGACCTTCAGAGCATAGCTGCCGCCGTTTGCAGGAGCAGTCACATTGACATCGGCGTAAGCGACTCTTTCGATAGTTGCAGCCTGCAATTCACCGATACCGGCAAACATCTGCTCATGACCGGCACTTTCGAAGTCAAAGCCGTCCAAAATGTTGTCAACAGGTTCTGTAGGCTCTGTAGGTTCTGTAGACTCGGTAGGTTCTGTGGGCTCTGTGGGCTGCGTAGGATCAACAGCCTTAAAGTTATCCAGCAACAGCCAGGAGGAAATCTCACCGTGCTGACCGTCAGCCACATTGTAGAAGAAGTCCACATGGTCCGTATCCGCAGTCAGGGTGATAGATGCTCTATTCCATTTTTCCGCCAGTGTCCATACAACCTGATTGGGATCTTCGCTTGTTGCATAATTCTTGCTGTCACCGGTCAGCTCCAGCTTCATATACTTGTATTCACCTTCAGCAGCCACATAATCGTAGTTGCCGTAGACATTGAATGTAATCGTAGTGCCGGCAGTCAGTGTCTTACCGAAGTTCAAACGGAAGTTGGGCCAGCAGCTGCTTGCGTGGCTGACCTTCAGGGCGTAACTGCCGCTGTTTGCAGGAGCAGTCACATTTGCATCGGCGTAAGCGACTCTTTCGATAGTTGCAGCCTGCAATTCACCGATACCGGCAAACATCTGCTCATGACCGGCTTCTTCGAAGTCCAGACCTTCCAGAATATCACCAACAGGTTCTGTGGGCTCCGTGGGCTCCGTAGGAGCTGTAGGATCAACAGCCTTGAAGTTATCCAAATAAAGCGCAATATTGGAAGCAGTAATGGGGTCATTCCAACGGTCCATGGTAAACACCAGCTCAATATAGCTGCAATCGTTTGCCAAAGTGATCGTCCGGGTGTTCCAGGAGCCGTGGTAGAACTGCTCTGTTGCATCGCCGCCGGATACATACTCGAAGACGGAAACAGTTTCCCGGATGCCGGAAATATCGTTGGTATAGGCATCGAAGGTAATGGTGGTACCTGCGCTCAATGTCTTACCGAAGTCGATACGGAATGTGGGCCATGCGCTGTTTGCGCAGGTCAGCTTCAGGGCATATGTGCCGCCGTTTGCAGGAGCGGTAATGCCGGAATCGGCATAGGTCACTCTTTCTACGGTAGCATCTCTCCAGGCGTTGTCACCGCCGACAGGTGCGAACCACGCCTCATTGCCCTCGGTCTCAAAGTCAAGACCTTCCAGAATGTCGCCCACAGGCTCTGCAGGTTCTGCAGGCTCTGTAGCCTTGAAGTTATCCACATAGACCTGAAGATTTGCAGGACCGGGCTCATTCCAGCGGTCCATATTGCACACCAGATCCACATACTCCCGATCCTCTGCCAGCACGATCGTCAGATCGCTCCAGGTATTGTGGTAGTACTGAACCGTTGCGCCGGCATGGTTGGTATTAACCAGGTAGGCTTCGCCGGGTATGCTCTCAAATATGGAAACCGTCTCTCTTTCCGGATCGGAAATATCTGTGCTGTATGCCTGGAAGCTGATCACAGTGCCAGCCTTTAAGGTCTTGCCGAAGTTTATACGGAAGACAGGCCACTGGCTGCTTTCACAGGTGATCTTCAGAGCATATGCGCCGCCGTTTGCAGGAGCGGTAATACCGGAATCGGCATAGGTCACTCTTTCAAGGGTCGCATCCCGCCAGCTGTTGTCGCCGCCTACAGCGCCGAAGAACAGCTCATTGCCTTCGGTCTCGAAGTCGATTCCGTCATAGAAGTCGCCAACGGGCTTGGGCGCATCCTCGGGATCTACAATAATGAAGTTATCCAGGTAGACTTCAATGTTGCCGCTGTTCTTTTCAATTTCTGCGCGATCCAACGTACATACCAGTTCAATGTAGTCGCAATCTTTTTCCAGTGTAATGGAAAGCTTGCTCCAGGTATTGTAGGAGAACTGGGCTGTCAGGTCGCCGCCTTCTACCTTCTCAAACACTGCAATAGGATCAATATCCCGATTGACAATGTTGCGGATATAGGCTTCAAAGTTCAGGATCGTGCCCGCAGGCAGAGTCTCGCCGAAGTCGATCCGGAAGGTGGGCCACAGACTGGTCGTACAAGTCAGCTTCAGGGCATACTTACCGCCGTTTTCGTTGGTGACGCCCGCATCCTTGTAGCTTACGCGCTCCAGGGTGGCATCCCGCCAGGCGTTGTCGCCGCCTACAGCGCCAAACCACAGCTCGTTGCCTTCGGTCTCGAAGTCGATTCCGTCATAGAAGTCGCCAACGGGCTTGGGCGCATCCTCGGGATCTACAATAATGAAGTTATCCAGGTAGACTTCAATGTTGCCGCTGTTCTTTTCAATTTCTGCGCGATCCAACGTACATACCAGTTCAATGTAGTCGCAATCTTTTTCCAGTGTAATGGAAAGCTTGCTCCAGGTATTGTAGGAGAACTGGGCTGTCAGGTCGCCGCCTTCTACCTTCTCAAACACTGCAATAGGATCAATATCCCGATTGACAATGTTGCGGATATAGGCTTCAAAGTTCAGGATCGTGCCCGCAGGCAGAGTCTCGCCGAAGTCGATCCGGAAGGTGGGCCACAGACTGGTCGTACAAGTCAGCTTCAGGGCATACTTACCGCCGTTTTCGTTGGTGACGCCCGCATCCTTGTAGCTTACGCGCTCCAGGGTGGCATCCCGCCAGGCGTTGTCACCGCCTACAGCGCCAAACCACGCCTCATTGCCCTTGGTTTCAAAATCAATGCCGTCGTGGAAGTTGCCCACAGGCTGTGTCGGGGCAATGGCTTTGAAATTATCGATGTATACCTCACCGGAAGCTGTATCAGAGGTGATCTGTGCCCGGTCGTAGTTCCAGAACAGATCGATATACTCTGCTGCCTCAGGCAGCACAATGGTCAGCTCTGTCCACTGATCGCACTTGAACTGTGCTGTAGCTTCTCCGCCTGAACTAAACTCAAAAATACTCTGATTGTAGACATTGGTGCCACTGGTGATGCGACCGTAGGCCATAAAGGTAAGCTTTGTGCCCTTGGGAAGCACTCTTCCAAAGTTAATGCGGAAGGTTGGCCAGTAGTTGCTTGCGTGGCTCAGCCGCAGGGCGTATTCTTCGCCGCCAGAAAGGGCAGGAATATCCGCATCTGCGTATGCAACACGCTCAATTGTTGCATCCCGTCTTTCGGCACCTTCGATCATCTGTCCAACGAAGTATGCTGCATTGCCAGGGATTTCGAAGCCTAAGCCTTCGTAGAAGTCGCCCTCCGGTTCAACAGGCGGCTTCGGCGCAATAGCCAGCATATTATCGATGTACACCTCAGCAGCTGTAACGCCGGAGGTGATCTGCGCACGGTCGTAGTTCCAGAACAGATCCACATAGGTTCCTGCCTTTTTCAGTGTAAAGCTCAGCTCTACCCACTCATCACAGGGGAATTCGAGGGTAGCATCTCCACCGTCACTGAATTCGAAAAGGCTCTTATTGTAGAGGCTTTCTCCAAAGATATGGGCATAGGCTTTAAAGGTGATCTTTGTTCCGGCAGGCAGCTCCTGACCGAAGTTGATCCGGAATTTAGGCCAGTAGAAGCTGTCGTGACTGATTTTCAGCGCATATTCGCCACCATCTTCCAAAGCCGGGATATCCAGATCCGCATAGGCCACTCTGTCGATAACAGCATCGGCGTCTTTTTCACCCTGACCGGTAAACATAAATTCATTACCGATTCCCTCAAAGCCAAAGCCTTCATAAATATCGTAGAAAATAGGCTCAATTACGGTGCCCTCTTCAAAATAGTGACCTACCAGGTTATCCATATACAGCACATTGGGGGTATCATCTCTGTTTTCCTTGTGCTCCAAAAACTCAATGGTCATATACCGGACACTGGTAAAATCATAGAGGGAAAATGCGGCCATCTGTGATAAATCGTAGGTGCAGGTGGTCCATCCGTTGGGGCTCAGCGTGTAGCTTTGTTTCACCGTAGAGATATTATTGCCGTCTTCTTTACCTACATTGATATTGGCGCTTATATGCAGCTCGTCATCCGTTGCATTATAAACATCAAATGAGATACTCTTAAAATCCGAGAAATCGCAGGTAGCGCAGGAGGTGTTCAGAAAATCCAGCTTAAAATAGGGGTGCTTTCTGGAATCGGCATAATCACCCTGAACACTGATCTTCGCAGAGCCGCTGCCCTGGGTAATAAACTGCGTATCGGTATTCACCGTCATACTGCCAAGCATATTGCCCATAGCAAGCTTTGTTCCCGTGATTTCCTCATAGGATTCAAAGCCCAGCAGCTGCATAAATGTTTCCTTCTGCTCCGGAGCTGTAGTTTCCGGGGTTTCCTCACGGTCTTTACAACCGCTTAAAGTCGATACGCAAAGGACAAATACCAGCAATACGAGCATCACATTTTTAAAGATTTGCTTTTTCATGCGCGTATCTCCTTTCTTTAATCCTTGGCAATCATATTGTCCAAATAGATATCATATTCGTTTGCTGTCACGCCATCGGCGGAGTTGGCAAATTCAAAGACGATCCGGTCGGCAGAACTCAGGTTGGAGAACTTCAGGGAAGAAACATCAATGCTGACGGTGTTCTTGCCGGAATCCAGCGCAAATTCGCCTGCGGAAATGTAGCTTGTACCGCTGTAGATCTTGATGGTTACCCTGCAGG
>CAZLLC010000126.1:0-5647 GCA_964560245.1 uncultured Oscillospiraceae bacterium
AAAGTCCGCCACAAAGGCATTCTTCGGCTCATTATATATATCCTCAGGCTTACCGATCTGCTGGATACGGCCCTTGTCCATTACCACCACGGTATCAGACATAGAAAGCGCCTCCTCCTGATCGTGGGTCACATAGATAAAGGTGATGCCCATTGCCTGCTGGATACGCTTCAGCTCATTCTGCATATCCTTACGCAGACGCAGATCCAGGGCTGCCAAAGGTTCATCCAAAAGCAGCACCTTTGGTCTATTGACCAAAGCCCGGGCTATAGCAACACGCTGCTGCTGACCGCCGGAAAGAGATTCGATGCGACGGCGCTCGTAGCCCTTCAGACCGACCACTTCCAGCATTTCGTTTACACGGGTATGGATCTCCTCTTTGGGCAGCTTTGCCACCTTCAGACCGAAGGCGATGTTATCAAAAACATCCAGATGGGGAAACAGCGCATATCGCTGAAACACCGTGTTGATCTGCCGTTCATAGGCAGGCACATCATTGATGCGCTTGCCGTCAAAAAACACATCTCCGGATGTGGCGCTCAAAAAGCCGCCAATGATCCGCAGTGTGGTGGTCTTGCCGCAACCGGAGGGACCGAGCAGCGTGAGAAATTCCTGATCGTTAAAATAGAGGTTGATCCCATCAAGGACCTTTTCTCCGTCGAACTCCATAACAAGGTTCTGGAGTCTGATGAGTTCTTTGGACATTATCCTCCCCCGTTTCTTTGTATAGTTTTATGCAAGTATAAATCTACTCCAAAATTCCCCATTTGTCAACGGAATTATACCTTTTCCTCCGCTTTTTTTACAAAGAGAAATTACCCGGATTTTTTACAGGAATATGTATAGCTTTTCAAAAACCGGTAATACTTCCCATTGGAGGTGCTTAAAAATATGCGCAACAAAAAATCAAGCTTCAGCATGAGCGGTAAGGGCTACTACATAGCCCTGATCCTGTGTGCTGCGGCCATCGGGATTTCCGGCTATTTGTACTACCGAAATACCAATTCAACAGAAGATTCTCTCAATTCCCCGGTATCAAATTCTGATACCCTTTCCGGCGGTGATGTGCAGACTGCCGCCACAGCAGACGGTGATTCTCTGTCTGATACAGGCGAAGAAACAACCACCGAGAAACCTGCAAGACCCGGCAAGATCACCCGTCCTGTATCCGGTGATACGGTGGCGGATTACGCAATGGACTGCTTAAGCTACAACCAGACCACCCGGGACTGGCGTGTGCACAACGGCATCGATATTGCCGCCGAAGCCGGTACAGCTGTGGGTGCTGCCGCTGACGGCACTGTTTACACGGTATATCAGGACGAAACAATGGGTATGACCGTTGTGATCCGGCACGAGGGCGGCTATGTAACAAAGTATGCCAGCCTTTCCGAGGATATCTCCGTAGCTGCCGGCGATACAGTCATTGCCGGTCAGACCATCGGCTATGTAGGCTGTACCGCTTTGCTGGAAACTGCCATCGGTGACCACGTGCATTTCAGTGTCACCTGTGACAGCAAGGATATTGACCCCAACGATTTTCTGGAATTAAGCTGATAGCTCCTCAGAAGAATCTGTAATCCCTTGTAACATCTAAAACTATATTTGCTAAATTATTGTTTAGCGCACCATCGAAAGGGGTATACACCAAAGGCTCCCCTGCAGGGGAGCTGTCAAATTGCCGATATCCGGCAATTTGACTGAGGGGTGAACAGAGTTATAAGAGAATTTTCGCACCATCGAAAGAATGTAGGGCGGTGCCTTGGTGCCGCCGTCAAAGCATATTGCGCAGCAAAGAACGGACTTTCAAAAGCGCGTGTCATCCTGAGGAGCGCAGCGACGAAGGAGCCTCGCAGTGCATAATTGCTTAGCAGTATCGATGGTGCGAAGATCTTTCGACTCGCTCCGCTCGCTCAAGATGACACAGTTTTCGGTGCTGCGGTCCTTAACCTCGTGCCTTGGTGCCGCCGGTGGTTTTGCAACGCAAAACCCCATCACCGCAGATGATCTATTCGAATGTCCGGCAATATTGTCATAAAACACGGCGGGAGCAAGCCGTAAGCCCTACGGCAAAAACCACATTTCCAGGCGTAGGGGACGGGTTCCCGTCCCAAATGTGGAATGTATTTTATGTGGGACGGAGGATTCCGCCCCTACAAAATTGAAGGCGTGTTGCAGTTCATTATTTTTGCAACACGCCTCTACATATTTTGTTTGATTTTTCGTTTCCTCAGGACGCAGATCAGTGTCATCACAGCAATGCCAAGCACAACGCCGGAAGTATCTATCAGCACATCCCGAACCCCCGGACCTCTGCCCGGCACAAAAATCTGAATGGTTTCATCGATGCAGGCTGCCACAGCACCGCACAGCAGCGGCAAAAGCAGGCTCTTCCATTTGCCCCTCCACAGCATCCGCACCCACCAGCTCAGCAACACACCAAGGGTGCAAAACTCCATAAAATGGGCAATTTTTCGCAGGATCCCCTGCCCCTGCCCCTCCACGGCATCCACTCCGCCGGGAAGTATATGACTGAGGATCATACCTACAAACTTGCTGAATGCGGAAGATACCTCCCGGGGCATCAGAGAATTGCCCCATATAAATGCCAGGTTCAGAACGATCAGAAGCCAGCAAAGTCTGAGTCTCTTTTTTGTGCGGATCATCCGATCACTCCCAAGTGCTCCAAAAGGATCTTGATGCCCAAGCAGATCAGGATCACGCCGCCGGCGATCTGCGCAGTCTTCTCGTAGCGGCTGCCAAAAATGTTGCCGATCTTCACGCCCAATCCGGACAGCAGGAAGGTGGTCACGCCGATCAGCAGCACAGCGGTAAAAATATTTACATTGCCGGCCATTGCCAGGGAAATGCCTACCGCAAGGGCATCAATGCTGGTAGCAACTGCCATCACAAACATCGTTTTTACGGAAAGATCTGCATTGCCGCAATTTTCGCACTCTTCCTTAGAAAAGGCTTCCTTGAGCATATTGACGCCAATGAGCACCAAAAGCAAGCAGGCGACCCAATGGTCAAATGCTTCAATAGCATCAGCAAACAGCGTTCCCAGGAAAAATCCGATCAAAGGCATCAGCGCCTGAAAGCCGCCAAACCATACACCGCAGATGGCGCTTTCCTTCAAAGTCGCCTTTTTCATAGAAAGTCCCTTGCATATGGAAACGGCAAAGGCATCCATACTTAAACCAACAGCCAAAAGCAATAATTCAACAAATCCCATTTGTATCTTCCTTTACTGTGAATTCAAACGCACCGGTCAAAACTGACCGGTGCAATTTTTTATTAGTGAACGGTCACCGCTTCCTGATGGAGCTTTTGGAAGGTTTCGTCCTTCTTGCCTGCGCCGCCCTGGTCAGGATGGTAGGTGTGGACCACACTTGCCACCTTTTCCACGATCTGCGGATCGTTGGCATAAGCCGCATACATCAGTTTCTCCAGATCGATCAGGAACTGATCCATATCAAAAGGAATAGGATTGCCGATGTGGATCAGGGAATTGGGGGTCTTTTTCATACCCTCTTCATCCATCAGCTTTTCTTCATAAAGCTTTTCTCCGGGGCGAAGTCCTGTATAGACAACAGGAATATCGATATCCGGTTCATAGCCGGAAAGCTTGATCAGATTGCGGGCCAGTGTATCGATCTTCACCGGCACGCCCATATCCAGCACAAAGATCTCACCGCCTTCGGCATAGGTGCCAGCCTGCATAACCAGGCTTACTGCCTCGGGGATCGTCATAAAATAGCGGATAATATCGGGATGGGTCACCTTTACAGGACCGCCCTGTGCGATCTGCTTTTTGAACAGCGGAATAACGGAACCGTTACTGCCCAAAACATTACCGAAACGCACTGCCACAAATTCCGTTTGGAAGGGCTCACTGACTACTGCCTGCGGGATACCGTCAGACTCGTCTACCTGGTGGGTAAAGAGCATAGGCAGATTCTTTGCTGTACCGGTTTTGACCGCCCGGTCGAAGCTTTGAATGACCATTTCGCACAACCGCTTGCTGGCGCCCATAATATTGGTGGGATTGACCGCCTTATCTGTACTGATCAGTACAAAGCGCTTACAGCCGTAAAGCATCGCCGCATAAGCGGTCTTATAGGTGCCAACCACATTGTTTTTAATAGACTCGCAGGGGCTTTCCTCCATCAGCGGCACGTGCTTGTGGGCTGCCGCGTGGTAGACCACCTCAGGTCTGTAAGCAGCGAACAGGCTGCTGAGCCGACGGCTGTCACGGACAGAGCCGATCAGCACCTTCAAATTCAGGTCCGGATGCTTGGTCTTCAGCTCCTGTTCAATATCATAAGCATTGTTTTCATAAATGTCAAGAATGATCAGCATCTTGGGGTTATGGGCTGCCACCTGACGGCACAGCTCACTGCCGATAGAGCCGCCACCGCCTGTGACCAAAATGGTCTTACCGCTGATGTAGGTGAAGATCTCGTCCATATTGACCTTGATGGGCTCTCTGCCCAGCAGATCCTCCACCGCCACTTCACGCATATCGCCCATAGTGACCTCGCCGGAAACAAGCTGATGGATGCCGGGCAGGCATCTGGTTTCACAGCCCAACTCTTTACAAATATTGAGGATCGCCCGCTTCTCGTCATTGGTGGCACTGGGAATAGCAATGAAAATCTGATCGATCTGATATTTCCGGGCGGTGCTGATGATCCGATCTCTGCCGCCTACGATCGGCACACCGTCTACAGAACGACCCCATTTACTGGGATCATCATCAATGATACAGCATATGCGGCTGACACTGTCTCTATCCGTATGGTTCACATCACGCAGGATCATCTGACCGGCATTTCCGATACCAATGAGCATTGCGCGCTTCTCCTGTTTTCCCGCCACGTCAACACGGCCATTCTTCTTCAGCAGCATTACGCAACGGTAAGAGAACCGGGTGATCAGTGCAAAAACCAACTGCATACCGGCGCCGATCACATAGTAGGAAATGGGCATACGGTTAAAAAGCAGACTGATCAAAGCGATATGCAGCAGCGAATTGATCGCCGTTGCAATAAGCACACGGATCAGCTCTGAAAAACTGGCAAACTTCCAGATGCTGTTGTACAGCCGGCACAGGGCACATACTGCCACATAAATTACCGTGCTGATCGGGATAAAGTGCAAATATGGATCCATAAATTTCTCAGGAATCATCGACATTGCGCAATCAAAACGGAACCAAAGTCCCAGAAAATAAGCAACATTTACAGATATAATATCAAAAACCACCAGCATCAGCGCGATTTTTATCCAGCTTTCAAGCTTGAAGTTTTTCAGAAAAGTCTTCATAACCCTTCTCCTGTCCGTATATTTCTATCTTCTCAAGAATACTGAATACTCTTCAGGGTATTCGACCCTACTATACTTTGGTATTGTAACATAAAAAAACAAATAACGCAACCTTCTTTATAAGATTATATTCAATATTTACTTTTTTCGACATTTAGAACACGAAAGCTGTCACAATATGTATATGTAGGGAATGACCTATGTGTCATTCCAAAGGATATTTCTCAAAATACGCAATAAGGAACGGCACACAGGCCAATGACACAGTTAAGCCTCCCTCTGATGAGGGAGGTGGCTGAGCGCAGCGAAGACGGAGGGA
>CAZLLC010000127.1:0-5609 GCA_964560245.1 uncultured Oscillospiraceae bacterium
ACCGGTACTGGTAGCCGTTGTGGCGTGCGGCTGCGGTCAGGGAGTAGTTGGCAGTCTTGCCGCTGGCTGCGGATACATTCTTCCAGCTACCGCTTGAGGATGTACGGTACTGCCACTGGTAAGTCAAGCCCTTGCCGGTTGCGGCAACTGTAAACTTGGCGGTTGCGCCAGCCTTTACCGTCTTGCTTGCCGGTTGGGTCTTGATGCCCAGAACATACAGGCTCACGGTCTGGGTATAAACGGTGTTTCCTGTGGAATCGGTAATCTTACAACGGTACTGATAGCCGTGCTTTGCAATCGTAGCGGCAACAGACAGCGTTTTTGTCTTGTTGCCTGTAGCAGAAGCGTTCTTCCAGCTGCCGCTGGAGGAAGTGCGGTACTGCCACTGGTAAGTCAGACCGTTACCCGTTGCTGTAACTGTAAATTTGGCAGTCTTGTCTGCTACAACGGTTTTGCTTGCGGGCTGGGTGGAAATTGCAAGATCAGACATCCGCAGACGGACTGTTTTTGTCCACACGGAGTTGCCGTATTTGTCTGTAATTTTACAGCGCACATAACGACCGTCGGTCTTGCTGCTCATTTTGCAGGAGTAGGTGGCAGTCTTGATAGAAGACTTGGTATAGCTGCTTGCACCGGCATTCTTCACATACCACTGATAGGTCAGGCCGTCACCGGTTGCCTTTACAGTGGTTTTTGCATTTTTTCCGTTGCTTGCATAGCCGGTTTTCGGCTGTGAGGTAATTTTTAACGGGTTGTAGGCGATCCAGGTGATGGTTCCGCCGTAATCCTGCAGCACATCCTCTGTCCAGGTATCGTTATCGGCGGGGTAGTAGGCATTTGCAGTAACATATTCAAAAATGTCTGAGGAAGCATATATGCGGTTACCGGTGAAAAAGATACTTTCCAAATTGTCACAGTAGCCGAAAGCAGAACCGAAAATCGTTTCAACATTGGCGCCAAGTGTGATAGTGCGCAGATTGCTGCAGTTTTCAAAAGCACCGGTAGAAATGAAGGAAACATTATCCGGGATGATCATGGAGGTCAGACTGTCACAGCCGTCAAATGCTCTCATTTCGATAGATTTTACGCTGTCTCCAATTACAACGGATGACAGGCTTTTACAGCCACGGAAGGCATAACCGCCAATTTTTGTTACACTGTCCGGAATGGTAATGGTGCTCAGCTTACCACAATCACTGAATAGATGATTTTCAATTGTGCTGATGCTGTTGCTGAGTGTGACGGATTGCAGATTATCACAATCTCCAAAAGCTAAAGACCCAAGTTCAGTCACACTGTTGGGAATCTGCACGGATTCTAAACGGGGGCAGGACCAAAATGCAGAACCTCCAATACTTGTCACACTGTCTGGTATGGAAACAGCGGTGACAGCTCTGCAGGTAGAAAAGGCATAGTTGCCGATACGGGTGATGCCGTCGTTAATAACGATTGCTTTGACACTGGAAGACCAATACCAGGGGTTTTCACCATATTCATAGTTATACATTGTTCCGCTGCCGGTAAGGGTCAGTGTACCTTCATTGTCTAATGTCCAGGTGATGTTTTTTCCGCATTTGCCGCTGTCAACGACGGTGGTGGCATCGGCATCTACGGTGATACAAAACAGAGCCAGCACGGTCAAAGCAGCGCAAAGACTGACGGACAAGAGGATCTTCCATATGTTCTTTTTTGCCATTTTTGTTTTCTCCTTTAATAAAAAAAGTGCGCCAACCGAAGTCAGCGCACCGAAAAACGCAAACCCCGATTGTCGCCAAACAAATTTAAATAGAATTAGAGCATCTAAGCAATAATCTTTTAAATGGGATTTGCATTTTTACCAAATTCCAAAAAAGATTATTACAAGAAAAGGGTATATTTATCCCATAAAAAGAAAAAGATACCGCTAATTCTATTTATTAAATTTGTTTGGCATATTCAGTTTACCACATTTTTTACTGATTTACAACCTTTAGGATAAAAAAAGCATAATTTTCCCTTCTTTGGAAATACTGCAAACAAAGGCGGTGATTGATGTGGAAGAATACTCCTGTAAAACGAAGATCATTTCCGGGGCGGGGGCGCTGAGTACGCTGAAGGAATTGTGCGGAAAGCGGCTTTTGGTGGTGTCTGACCCTTTCTTTGAGCAAAACGGAACAGCCCAAAAAATTGCGGCGCTGTCAGGTGCTGCGCAAACCCAAATATTCAGTCAGGTCACCCCGGATCCTACCACCGAGCAGGTGGCACGGGCTACGGCGGCAATGCGGGCATTCGAGCCGGACACCGTGGCAGCCCTGGGTGGCGGCAGCACGATGGACTGCGCTAAGGCGATGGTGTACTTTGCCGGTCTGCCGGTTACCTTTGTGGCCATTCCCACCACCTCCGGCTCCGGGTCGGAAGTGACGGATTTTGCCATTTTGACCCACAATGGGATCAAGCATCCCCTGATCGATGAAAAGCTGTGCCCGGATGTGGCGATCCTGGACAGCGAGCTGCTAAAAGAATTACCCAAGAGCCTGATCGCTGACGCCGGCTTTGATGTGCTTGCCCACGCCTTGGAGAGCTACGTGGCGCGAAATGCCGGGGCGATCACCGATGCTTTGGCACGGGAAGCCTTTTGTACGGCGGTGCGGATGCTGCCAATGTCCTACAAGGGCAATCAAAATGCCCGGCAGCCCCTGCATGGTGCCTCTGCAATGGCAGGAATGGCGTTTTCCAAGGCGGGACTGGGATTGTGTCACGCAATGTCCCACGCAATGGGCGGAATGTTCCATCTGCCCCACGGCAGACTCAACGCCATTCTTTTGCCGGCGGTGATCGGGGCGAACAGCCCTGCGGCTACTGCCAAATATGCCCGGCTTGCCCGGGATGCAGGCTTTGGGGGCGCAGCCGATACGGTGGCACTGCGCAATCTGAAAAACGGACTGATCGATCTGCGTAAGGAATTAGATCTGCCCGCAACGCTTGCCCAGGCAGGCTTAGATCCACGGCAGGTATGGCGTGCCAGCTCGGATATTGTGAAAGCAACACTGGCTGATCCTTGCTGTAAGACTAATCCGGTGCAGGTGGAGGATTTTACGGTACGCCGTATTCTGGAAGAGGTGACCGGCCGTGGCTGAGAAACTGATAAGTGTTGGCCTGGATGTGGGCACCACCACCACACAAATGATCCTGTCGCAAATCACCGTGCAGAATCAGGCGAGCCACTTTGCAGTGCCGGAAATGAAGATCACAGACCGGCAGATCCTGTATAAAAGCCCGGTTCATTTTACGCCTCTGAAGGGCGAAACACTGGTGGATGGGGACGGAGTTTCCCGGTTGGTAGAGCTTGAATACAAAAATGCCGGCATCAGCCCGCGGCAGGTGGATTCCGGCGCGGTGATCATCACCGGAGAATCCTCCCGAAAGGAAAACGCGGCAGCGGTATTGAACGCCCTTTCTGATTTAGCCGGCGAATTTGTGGTGGCAACCGCCGGACCGGACTTAGAAAGCCTGCTGGCGGCAAAGGGCGCAGGGGCGGAGGAATACGCCGCCAAGACCGGGGAAACGGTGCTGCACATAGACATTGGCGGCGGCACCAGCAATATGGCGCTGATCGAAAACGGCAAGGTGGTGCGTACCGGCTGCCTGAACGTAGGCGGCAGATTGTTGAAATTTGATGAGCAGGGACGGATCTGCTATATATCTCCGGTTTTGAAAGGTCTTTGTGATCTTTCTTTGGGGCAGCTACCCACCCGGGCACAAACGGAGGAAGTGGCACAAATGCTGTGCCGGGCGTTGGAAATGGCAGCAGGCAGGATTCCCCCCGACGGACTGCTGGAAAAGCTGTCCACCCACGAGGTGCAGACCCTTTGGCAGCCACCAAACCAGCCGGTGACGGTTTCTTTTTCCGGGGGTGTGGCAGATTGCATCGAAACAGCCTATCCGCCCCGGGCATTTGGCGATATTGGTCCGGAGCTGGGAAAAGCCATAAAGCACAGCAGCCTCTGCCAGGGACCCTTCGTATTGGCACGGCACACCATTCGTGCTACGGTTATCGGTGCAGGGTGCCACAGTACCCAGCTTTCCGGCAGCACGGTTTTTTGCCGAAACGCGTCACTGCCTAAAAAGAATCTGCCGGTGCTGCTGTTTACAGACAAGGAGCAAAAAAGCCCTGATTTTGCCCAAATCATTGCCGAACGGCTATCCCAAACCGATAGCCGGGAAGCGGTTTTGGCTATGCCCGGGCTGGCGCATCCGGATTATACACAGATCGGTATGTTGGCGCAAAAAATTGCCCAGGGGGTGGGAAGCCTGCAGGTGATCATCTGCCTGCAGGCGGATATGGCAAAGGCTTTGGGGCAACGGCTGAGCCTTCTGCTGCCGGACAGACCCTGCATCTGCCTGGACAGGCTATCCTTCGGTGCGCAAAGCTATCTGGACATCGGCACACCGGTTGGCCCCTGCTTTCCGGTGGTCATTAAAACTTTGATACTATCTCAATAGTACAACGAAAGGGGAGCGAACAAAACCCAATGAAGCTGAAAACCACACTTTTGGGAAAAACCTACACATTCCGGGATTTGAAACAGGTCCTGGCAAAGGCGAACGAGGAAAAAACCGGCGATAAGCTGGCAGGTTTGGCGGCAGAATCCGCCCAGGAACGGGTGGCGGCAAAGGTGGTGCTGTCTGCGGTGACGCTGCAGGATCTGCGGGAACATCCGGCTGTGCCTTACGAGCAGGACGAGGTGACCCGAATCATTCAGGATGATGTGAATGAAACGGTGTACCGGAAAATTCAGAATTGGACGGTGGCGGAGCTGCGGGAATACTTGCTGGATGAAAAGACCACCGGCAGTGACATCCGCAAGCTGAGCCGTGGACTGACTTCAGAGATGGTGGCGGCGGTCACAAAGCTGATGAGCAACCTGGATCTGATCTACTGCGCCAATAAGATCACCGTCACTGCCCACTGCAATACCACCATCGGTCTGCCCGGTACGCTCTCGTGCCGTCTGCAGCCCAACCATACCACCGATGACCCGGATGGGATCACCGCATCCACCTTGGAGGGTCTGTCCTTCGGGGCAGGCGATGCGGTCATCGGCCTGAACCCGGTGACGGATTCGCCGGAGCAGGTGGGCAAGGTTCTGCGGCGGTTCAAGGAAATACAGGAGCATTGGCAGATCCCGACACAGATCTGCGTGCTGGCGCACGTGACCGCTCAAATGAAGGCCGTCCGGGACGGTGCGCCGGCAGATCTGATATTCCAGTCCATTGCCGGTTCTCAAAAGGGCAATGAGGCCTTTGGCTTCTCTGCCGCTACGCTGGAAGAAGCAAGGCAGCTGCTTTTAAAGCAGGGCACGGCAGAAGGACCCAATGTGATGTACTTTGAAACAGGTCAGGGCTCGGAGTTTTCCAGCAATGCCCATTACGACACCGATCAGGTGACCATGGAGGCCCGGTGCTACGGTTTTGCCAAGCGGTTTTCGCCCTTTTTGGTCAATACGGTGGTGGGCTTTATTGGACCGGAGTATCTTTACGATGCCCGGCAGGTGACAAGAGCCGGCCTGGAGGATCACTTTATGGGCAAGCTCACGGGTATTTCCATGGGCTGCGATTGCTGCTACACC
>CAZLLC010000128.1:0-5588 GCA_964560245.1 uncultured Oscillospiraceae bacterium
TTCCGGCTTCTTGCCCACATAGCGCAGGGGCTCGTTGTTTTCCTTGCCGCCGGGCTTCAGGTCGCTGTCCGGCAGGTTGGGCAGGCTCAGCATAGCCACCCGGAATTCCGCGCTGAGCTCTTTGAGCTTGGCAGCATCGTCAGCGATCTCATTATCCAGGGCAATACTGGCCTGTTTGTTGCTTTCGATCTGGGCTTCGATGGCAGAAACATCCTGCCCCTGCTTTTCGGCTGCCTTTTTCTGACCGAACAGCTTGCCGTTTTCCTTCGCCAGCTTGTTTTTCTCAGCAGTTTTGGTTTCGGTGGAGGTCTTTAAGCCCCGGATCTGCACATCCATTTCCAGGATCTTGTCCACCACTGCATCGCAGTCTACTTCCTTGGCCTTCAGACCGTCCTTGACAGCCTGAGGATTTTCCTTGATCAGCTTAATATCCAGCATTTTCTTTTCTCCTTATGATTTAATGGTCATTAGAATATCCAGCAAATTCTGCAGGTCATCCTGACCGTAAAATTCCAATTCCAGCTTACCCTTGCGCTTGCCGTTAATGATCTTTACACCACGACCCAGTCTGTGTGCAACGCTCTTTTCACACTCGGCAACGTAATCCACCTGCAAGGTAACCTCTTTTTTCGGTGTTTCCGGGCGATTGATGTTTTTGCACAGCAGCTCTGCCTGACGGACAGACAAGCCCAACGCCCAAATCTTTTGAGCAGCTTCCGCTTGCTGTTTTTCCGTTTTCAGAGTCAGTACTGCCCGGGCGTGACCGGCAGAAAGCTGCCCTTTACGCACCATTTCCAGTACTTTGGGGCTCAGCGCCAGCAGCCGCAGCGCATTTGCAACCGCCGGACGGGATTTCCCCACCCTTGCGGCGGTTTCCTCCTGTGTCAGCCCGTATTCCTCCATCAGGCTTCGATAGCCCAGCGCTTCTTCCACCGGGTTCAGATCCTGCCGCTGCAGGTTTTCGATCAGCGCCAATTCCATTGTTTTTTTGTCATCTGCTTCAATGACCACCACGGGAACCTCGCTGATATTTGCCAATCGCGCGGCACGCCAACGCCGTTCACCGGCGATGATCTGATAATAGCCGCTTTCCATCTGCCGTACCGTCAGGGGCTGCACCAAACCGTAGGTGGCAATAGAAAATGCCAGCGCCGCCAGCTCCACCTCGTCAAAATCCTGCCGGGGCTGATCGGGATTGGGTTCGATTTTATAAAGGGGCATCATTTGGTAAGGGCTCTGCTGGGCGGGCTCTTCTACACTAAAATCACCCATCAGCGCGCCAAGACCTTTACCAAGGCCCTTGGGATTTGCCAATCCGATCATCCTTTCCTTATTTATATAGTAAATATTTTAAAGCTTTCTTGCTACTTCCTCCGCCATTGCTTTATAAGCCAGCGCGCCCCGGCTGTGCTTATCATATGCCGATACGGGCAGACCGTGGCTGGGTGCTTCCGCCAAACGCACATTTCTGGGCACGGCGTTGGCAAAGACCTTTCCGGGGAAATGCTTCCGGACCTCCTGTGCTACCTGGGTGGAGAAATTGGTTCTGCCGTCAAACATGGTCAGCGCTACGCCGAAGATCTCCAACCGGGGGTTGATCCGCTTTTTCACCATTCTCAGGGTGTTCATCAGGTCGGTCAGACCCTCCAGGGCATAGTATTCACACTGCACCGGTACTAAAATACCGTCTGCCGCTGCAAGTCCGTTCAGGGTCAGCATTTCCAGGGATGGGGGACAGTCGATCAAAATCACATCATACTGACTTTGAACCTGTTCCAGCACTTTTTTTAGTTGGTAGCTGGGATCCGGCATTGTGATCAGCTCCACCGCCGCGCCGGCAAGATCTGCCGCCGCAGGCAGCACATCGCCAAAGGGCGTTGCCTGAATGACCTCTTTTGCTGCCACACCGTTGATTACAGCGTCATACACAGAATATTTTAGTTTTCTTTTATTCAGGCCCAAGCCGGAGGTGGCATTGGCCTGAGGGTCAAAATCGCAAAGCAGCACTTTCTTTCCCAAATCTGTCAGGGTCGCTGTCAGATTAACGGCTGTAGTAGTTTTACCTACGCCGCCTTTTTGATTGACCACTGCGATAATTCTGCCCACAAGCGGTTCCTCCTTTTACGATTGTTTCACGTGAAACAATCAGTTTTTTATGTAGGGACCGGCAGCCTCCCCTGTAGGGGAGGTGGCACGGCATAGCCGTGACGGAGGGGTTTTCAGAGGCTTCGAGAAGTAGCTTAGGCTGATAATTCCGCCAACCCCTCAGTCACCTTCAGTGACAGCTCCCCTGTAGGGGAGCCACTATTCGATGGCTTTATTAGAATGTTTCACGTGAAACAATTTATTCTTCTTCAGTTATATCAATGGTGTAATTTTGTCCGATGGGTACTTCCGGTTGTTCCTGCTTGACAGGTTCCTGCCGGAAAAAGTGTAACCATCCCAAAGCTGCCGACAGAGCCAATGCTGCCAGCAAGCTGACAGCCAACCAGCGAACCGTGATCCGCAGCCGACGGATCTGTTCCTCCGCGGAAAGCTCCCGACGGCGATTGTTCTTTTTGGGCGCTGCCGTGGCGTTGCGCCGGGGAAGCTGAAGAGGTGTATCTATCTTAATAGGATATCGATCCATTATTTCCAGACAATGGGCGCAAAATACCCGTTCGTTTTCTGTTTCCTGCCCACATTTCAAGCAGTACACAAGCCCACACCCCTCTCATTATATCTCACCGTATATTGTACAACAATTTTTTCTGTTCGTAAAGCCCTATTGCAAAATATTTATCACCCAATTTATTCATAAATTATTTACGATTTACCTATTGACGGTCAACTGACCATATGATACAATCAAGTTACCACTTTAAAGTGAGGTGTTTCATATGAACTGGATCATCCCCGGCACAGTGCAGGAAGCCCCAAGAGAAGAAGCAGCCCATATTGAGCAGCAGTTCAATGCTCTATTTTTAGGCGGCGGCATTGCCCTCGGTCAGGTAGCCGCTATGACCGGACTGGAGCCCTATGCCATTCAAAACTGGGTCAAGCGGAAATTTTTGCCGCCTCCGAATAAAAAGCGTTATGACCTGAATCAGATTTGCCGCATTCTGACCATCAACAGTCTGAAAAGCGAACTGACCATGGAACAGATCTGCAGTCTGCTCAGCTATGTGAATGGTATGCTTGACGACGATTCTGACAACCTGATCGACGACGCCTGGCTGTACTTTATGTTTGTACGGCTGGCAGCCCGGATGCGGGAATTACACCGGTCAGAGCAGATACAGGCGCTGTTGGATCAGGAGCTATCCACATATACAGAGCCTGTACCCGGCGCAAAAAGCCGAATTGAAACAGCTTTACAGATCATGCTTACCGGGTGGCTTGCCGCCCGTATGCATCAGGAAACCATTGAAATGATCAATAACAAAATAACAAAATAATATAATAATAAAGTAATCGTTTGAAGAAATCGGCAAGAATTAGTAGCGAGAGATTTTGACACAAATTGAAGTTTAAAAAACGCAGACATACTTTGTGTATTTCAAGTTTTATAAACTGAAAAGTTGGGGCAAAAGATCCGCTAATAATCGCAGACGATTCTCTTCAAACGATTACCCCAAAAAGGAGAATGTAAAATGAACAAAGACGGAACTTACAGCTTCACCCCTAAAAACAAAAAAGGTGAGCCGGCAGATCCCAAAAAAGTTCTGCGGACCGTAGGTATGATCGCTTTGGCACTGGTGGTGCTGATCGGCGCTCTTTCCTGCTTTTACACCGTAGACGACAAGCAGCAGGCGGTGGTCACCACCTTTGGCAAGGTGACCGATATTACCGATGCCGGTCTGCATTTCAAAGCCCCCTTCGGTATCCAGCAGGTACAGAAGGTGGATGTAAACATCTATCAGAAGATCGAGTTAGGCTATACCACACTGGATAACGGTGCCATCGTCACCAACACCAGTGAAAGTATGATGATCACCGGCGACTATAATATTGTCAACGTGGACTTTTTTGTGGAGTATAAGATCTCTGATCCGGTGCAGTATCTGTATTCCTCCAACGATCCGGAGCTGATCCTGCGGAATCTGATCCAAAGTCAGGTTCGGAACGTGGTAGGCTCCTCCTCTGTGGACAATGTGCTGACCTCCGGTAAGGAAACCATTCAGATGCAGGTCCGGGAGCTGGTGACTGAAATTTTGGAAACCTACGATATCGGTCTGACTCTGGTGGATGTGCGTATTCAGGATGCCGAGCCGCCCACACAGGATGTTGTGGAAGCCTTTAAGGCAGTGGAAACCGCCAAGCAGCAGGCTGAAGCCGTTGTCAACGAAGCCAAGGCTTACCAAAACGCCAAGATCCCCGAAGCGGAGGCTGAAGCCGACAAGCTGCTGCAAAACGCCGAATATTTGAAGCAAAACCGCATCAACGAAGCTATCGAACAGGTGGCGATGTTCAACGCGATGTATGCCGAATACGCCGAAAATCCCAACATTACCCGTTCCAGAATGTACTACGAAGCCATTTCCAAGATCCTGCCCGATGTGAAGCTGTATATCAACACCGGCGACAGCAATAACGTGGATATGCTGCTTCCTCTGGAATCTCTGACAGGAGGTAACTAAAATATGAAAAAGACTGCTATTTCCATTATCCTTGCGGCGGTGCTTTTACTGGCGATCATTATCGTAAGCGACACAATGTATACCGTGGAAGAAAATCAGTACGCCTGTACCTTCCGTTTTTCTGAGATCGTCAATACGGTAGATGAAGCCGGTCTGCATTTCAAGATGCCCTTTGTAGATCAGGTGAAGTACTTCCCCAAGACCACTATGCTGTATGATATCCCCCCGTCTGAGGTCATCACCTCTGACAAGCAAAATATGACCGTGGACTGCTACATTCTGTGGAGCATTTCCGATTCCCAGCAATTTTACCGGGCTGTGGGTACGATCTCTGAAGCAGAAGCCCGACTCAACGCCATTACCTACACCGCTATGAAGATCCATATGGGTAAGCTGGCACAGGCGGACATCATCAATATGAATGACGGCGCTGAGCGCAACGACATTTATGACAGCATTACCGACAGTGTGAATGCCTCCGCTGCCGCCTACGGTATCGCGGTGGAGGATGTGAAGATCAAGCGCTTTGACCTGCCGGAAAGCAACCTGAACGCCGTTTACAACCGGATGATCTCCGAAAGAAATCAGATGGCGGAAAAATACACCGCTGACGGTAATTATGAAGCCTCCGTCATCCGCAACGAAGTGGATAAGACTGTGAACATCACCGTTTCCAACGCCAAAGCGCAGGCTGCCACCCTGGAAGCAGAAGGTGAGGCAGAGTATATGCGCCTGCTGGCTGAAGCCTACAACACCCAGGATAAACAGGATTTTTACAAGTTCATTTTAGCGCTGGACGCTTTGGAACAGAGCCTGACCGGTGACGAAAAGACCGTCATTCTGGACGCCGATTCCGAATTGGCGCAGATCCTGATGGGACAATAAGAAAAAAGAGGCTGCCGAAGCAGCCTCTTTTTTAATGGACAGTTGACAATGGACAATTGACAATTATGGTGTCCGCTTCGCGGA
>CAZLLC010000129.1:0-5555 GCA_964560245.1 uncultured Oscillospiraceae bacterium
CATAGTCCATCACCTCGCCAACATAGTAGCACAGATCAGACAGCTTGTCAACACAGAACCGTCCCCTGTGCTACTTTTTTATTGTACTTTTTCTGACAGGAAGCAGGTAAAAAACCGAGAAATAAGGAGTCTAACAAACTTTTTGACCCAAAACAGAGAACCGTCCCCTGTGCTAAAAATACTTTTTATAATCTTTAATAAGCATCTGTGATTGCTTTTTTGGCAAGTTTATCAGTAAATAATCATATAGATTTTTGCTAAACTGTACTTTTACTTGTGTTTTGGAAGGTTTCCATAAATTAATATTTGACCGGAAATGCTCATCAAAAACATCATATGATAAGTAGATAAAATATATTTTTGTACCAACTGTAGAGTTTAAAAGACCGTGTGTATAAAATCCTATTCCGCACCCTTTGCATTTTTCATATACTACTGTAGTGCTTTTATGAAACCAAGTAATAATCCGGACACCATTACTTGTAAAAATACCCCACGAATATAGTTGATTCCATATGTCTTTAATGTAAAGTCCCCAAACAAATGAACACAATATAGCACCAATGGCTATAAACACTGTTGCTCCGCTCATTTCGGTAAATAATACAAATAATCCAAGTGGTAATGGACAGCAGATAAACAGTGGAACAATAATTGCTGCGAAAGCAGTTACTTTTGAGCCAAGATATTTTCTCATAAAATCTCAGTACAGCGGTGTGATTGCCGCTTTCCCCTCCCGTAATAGATTCATTCTTGTTCCATTAAGCCAAGTTCCACCAGCAATAGTCAATGTGGGTGCGAAATCACTGCCTACTTGACTCCAAAAAGCATTACCTTTCAATGCTAAATTCTCAGCCAATAGCACAGGGGACGGTTATTTCTTTTGGGGATATGGCTTCTTGATGTTCGTTCTGCCAAGCAGGTAGTCCACGCTAACTCTGTAAAAATCGGCCAGTTTCTCAGCACATTCCAGTGGCAACGGACTTCTCCCCGTTCGTACTTGGAATACAAAGACTGGTCGCATAGTAAATATTCTGCAATCTGTTTTTGCGTTAAATCATTATCCTCTCGCAAATCACGAATTCGTAACTGCATTTTACATCACCCATATAAACATACAATAGGACATATCGACACACAGAACCGTCCCCTGTGCTGTGCTGTTTATCTTTTGTTGGGATATGGTGTTTTTTGGTTGGTTATTCCAAGAAGATAATCAACACTGACATGATGGAACTGAGCCAGGGCAATTAAAACCTGAGGTGGAATCATGCGTTTTCCGCTTTCGTAATAAGCGTAAGTCCTTTGAGGGACATTGATTTGCTCTCCAAGTTCTGCCTGCGTCAGGTCAGCATCTTCTCTTAAATTGCGGATTCTGTCATATTTTTCAGCCATTCCTATCACCAACAACACTATACCTTAGAACGATTTGTTCTATTGCCATTTTGAACAATTTGTTCTAAGATATTCATATCAGAGACAGATCGTTACATTTAGGGAGGCGGAACGTATGGATAAATTTATTTGCGATTACGAGTGCAGAACTGTTGGTGAAAGCATTTCCAAATACAATATTCCTGATGATTGGTGCGCTGAATTTGATGCTGATGATGGCGTCTATCCTGTTATTTGCATCCAGGTAGATCAAATTCGCAAATCTCCTGCCATGATGGATTTGGAGCTTAGGATCATAGAGAATAAGAATGATGAATACGCAGGATGTATTGTGCATAAAAAGCAAAAGACCATCGCTTTCAAAATTGATTACATAACGGATTTGATAAATGCGATGCAGAGTATTGATAACGAAAATAGCACAGAGTAGCTCCGGCTGCGATCAAGGGTTGATTCCTGATAAAAATATTGAAATTTGAAGATGAAAGTGGTATATTCTTTTCAGGAAATTGTAAAATAGAGCAGTACTATATGTACATCTTTCAAATTATATGGAGCGTACCAATGAACAGTGCAAAAAGGTTATCATATAACTCAATTGTATTATTGGGATTTTTGGTTTACTTTTTCAGTTATGCAATGCGTCTTGATTATTCCGCGTCAATAGTAGCCATTGTATCAGATCTTAACATCTCCAATACGATGGCATCCGCGGCAGTTACAGGTAGTTTTATTACATACGGAATAGGTCAGGTAATCTGTGGCTTTATCGGCGATAAGGTTTCCCCCGTAAAGATGATATCTGTGGCTATGCTCGGTACAATTTTAGTAAATATTTTAGTGTCTTTTTCTTCCAACATTACTGTAATAACTGTGTTATGGTGCATAAACGGTATATGTCAAGCAATGCTTTGGCCGCCGCTTACAAGATTTGTTTCCGAGCAGGTTGGAACAGAGAAATATTCAGATGCAATAACCTATGTGGGACTTTCGGCATCAATAGGTACCATCTTCATTTATCTTTTTGTTCCTATTATACTGGAAATAACAATTTGGAGAAATGTTTTCCGGTGTATGTCGGTCCTCGGTATAATTATGCTGATTGTATGGGGATATGCTACAAGAAATATTCCAATGGGAAAAGCTGAAACAAAAATAAGGGTTAAGGACAGCAGAACAATATCTATATGGGGGCTTATAACTCTTGCAGGGCTTATTCCAATATTTCTCGCAATAGCATTACAAGGTATTTTAAGAGATGGCATTCAGACATGGCTTCCGTCTTTGGCTAATGAACAGTTTGGACTAAGTGCGTCATCATCTGTGTTAAGTACGGCAGTTTTGCCTGTTTTAAGTGTTACAAGTGTTTTAATTTCTAATGGGATCTATCATAAAATTAAAAATGAAATTAAAACTGCAACAATTATGTTTGGCATTGCTTTTGCGGCAACATTACCTATGGCGCTTGGACTTAGAATTCCTGCGCTGATGACTATTGTTTTTGCGGCTATGATTTCAGGCTGTATGCACGGTGTAAACCATATGCTGATTTCGTTAATACCAAAAAACTTTGCGAAATTCGGTATGGTTTCAACATTCTCGGGTATTCTTAACGCCTTTACTTATATCGGCGCATCAATATCGTCATACGGCTTTGCGGTTATTGCTGATGGCATAGGCTGGAATGCAGTACTTATAAGTTGGAGTGTGATTGCTTTGCTTGGTACATTGACTTGCTTGTTTAAAATTAAAAGTTGGACCAGGTTTATTGAACAATAACAGAAAAAATCATTTTATAACCGGAGGCAAAACGATGCTCTTTTTTCGCAATGATTACGGCAACGGCGCCCATCCTGCTGTGATGGACGCGCTGTGCAAAACCAATTTGGAACTGACGGCGGGCTACGGAACAGATCATTACTGTCAAAAAGCCTGTGACCGTATTCGCAATTTGTGCAAATGCCCTCAGGCTGAGGTACATTTCATTGTGGGCGGCACCCAGGTAAACAAAACTGCCATCGGTGCGTTTCTGCGACCCTGGGAAGCGGTGATCGCGGCTGACACAGGGCACATTCAGGTACACGAATCCGGTGCCATTGAGCATAACGGTCACCGGATCTTCACCGCTGCCTCAGCAGACGGAAAGCTGCGTCCGGAACAGATCCACCATCTATGCAGCGCCTATACGCAGGAGGAGACTTCACCGGAACCCAAGCTGGTCTATATCTCCAACACCACCGAGCTGGGTACGGTTTACACCAAGAAGGAATTGCAAGCGCTGCGGGCAGCCTGCGATCAATGGGGACTGTACCTGTATTGTGACGGCGCACGGCTGGCGGCTGCCATGGCTGTTTCTGATATAGATCTTGCCGATTATGCCGCGCTTTGCCACGCATTTACCATCGGCGGCACTAAAAACGGTCTGCTGTTTGGCGAAGCTTTGGTGATCACGGCTCCGCAATTGACGCCTTCCTTCCGCCGCTGTATGAAGCAGCAGGGTGCGATGCTGGCAAAAGGACGGCTGATGGGTGTGCAGTTCGGCACGGTACTGGAAAACGACCTGTACTTAAAGCTGGCGCAGCAAGCCGCGCAAACAGCACAGCTTCTGGCAGACGGACTGGCAAAACTGGGCGTGCCTATGCTGATCGACAGCCCCAGCAATCAGCTTTTTCCTGTTTTGCCCAACGCGGTCATTGAAGCACTGCAACAGGATGTATCTTTTGAGTATTGGAGTTCTGTCAGCGATACCCACAGCTGTATCCGCTTTGTGACGGCCTGGCACACCACAAAAGAGGAAGTTGTGCAGCTGTTGTCCCTGCTGCGGGATCTATTGGCGATCAAGGGAAAATGACATTGTCTTAGAAAGAGAAATATGGCGTTTTTCATCTGTATAATTTTAGACGAAACAAGGCACTACGGCTCAAAATGGATGGTTTTACCTTAGTAAGACAGTCCTTATAATTGATAGAGTAAATTATTGTTTAGATCACGATTCCTTATCTTGGCCCCCGCTTTTAAGAGGGGGCTGGCAGCGAAGCTGACTGGGGGAGTCCGTATTTACTCCCTCCGCCCAGTGTGCGCACTGGGCACCTCCCTCATTTATGAGGGAGGTGGGCGAGCGGAGCGAGGTCGGAGGGAGTGTCCTATGATAGAAACGGTACGCTTTCAGTTTACTGCAATGTTCCGAAAAACAGTGTCATTCTGAGCGCCAGCGAAGAATCCACGCATTACGGATACTACTAAACAGTTATGCACTGCGAAGATCCTTCGTCGCTGCGCTCCTCAGGAAGACACAAACTTTTGACATTTTGCACTTACGGGAGAGAAACTCCCCCCGCCCTTTGGGCACCCCCCTCATAAATGCGGGGGGCAAGGGTTCTATCGAAGATTCGTCAGGTTAATTCCAATTTAGCAGATTTGTTTATAAGGTTTTAGATGCAACAAGGTAGTAGGGAGCATATATGCCTTCCATACGGTGTAAAAATGTAAAATTTTTCAAAAAAGTATTGACAATTTGAAGGTAAGCATATATGATTAACAGGTGGTTAGCTTAGGCTAATTTCTTTTTAGGAGCTGCAGTTAGCCAAGACTAATTTCATTAAAAGTGATTTCAATACCGGGTGACACATATGAATTTATTAACTGCACAGGAAGGAACGGAATACATCATCAAAGGCATCGAAACCGATGATGAAGAGCTCAACAGCTTTCTGTTTTCTCTGGGCTGTTACAGCGGCGAGCCCATCACCGTGGTAGCCCGTCGCAAGGGCAGCTGCACCGTTTCCATTAAGGACGGTCGCTATAATATTGACGATCAGCTGGCGGAAGCCATTATTGTGTGATAACAGATCTCAGCGATCCTTGTTGGTTCAGGATGCGCTGATGATCTTTTGATCAGCAGTTAGCCAAGACTAACTGTATAATTCCATACATAAATCAGGAGGAATGAAATATGAGAATTGCTTTTGCGGGCAATCCCAACAGCGGCAAGACCACAATGTACAATGCCCTGACTGGCCGTAATGAAAAGGTCGGCAACTGGGCTGGTGTTACCGTTGACCGGAAGGAAGCCCCCATCAAGAAGGCCTATGCCGGTGACCGGGAGCTGATCGCCGTTGACCTTCCCGGTGCCTACTCCATGTCTCCCTTCACTTCCGAAG
>CAZLLC010000130.1:0-5529 GCA_964560245.1 uncultured Oscillospiraceae bacterium
TATAATATAGATATGAGCGTGATGGCCCCATAACCATCACGCTCAAATAGCATAGAATATAAAGTTTTCGTTATTCCCACTCGATGTGCTCGCTGGGGCTTTGTGGGATATGTGGTGTGTACTGGTATAACAGCATTCGAAATGTAGTGCTATTATATCAGTTATTTTCTTTTACTTACGCTTTGCTGGTCAAAAGCTGGTCAATGTTTATTCCCTTTTCCGCAGCAGTTTTTATACTTCCTCCCGCTGCCGCATGGGCAAGGTGCATTTTTACTGGGTGTGCCGGATACTGTTTTAGTTGCGGGTTTTCCCAATACAGCACGCAGAAGATTCGCGGCTTTAGTGAGGCCGTCTTCGTATTCCCCCTCGTACTCAATACCGGCAGCAATCAAGTCCATATTCTCGGCAGGCGCATGACACTCCTCCGGGGTATGTCCTCTGCGGGCAAACTGGCGAGTATGGCGGCACATGTCAATGAGCAAGCGCAAAAAGGTTCTGAAGCTCTGCTCGTTGTCAAAACGGACACCCAGCCGTCTGGCATCATTCGTCATAGCGGCATAATCATTGCCCATGGTCATTGCCAAATGCAGATCGTCAATAACATCCGCTATCGGACAGTGTAACTTTCGCTGGCTGCTGCGCAAATACCGCTCCATAGCGGCAACCTGCGAAGTATATTCAATGTACCAGTCGTCCGCATAGTTCAAAAGCTCCTCTTTGGAAGGAATGTAGTACTTTATTCCCTCTTGCCGGGCTTCGGCTTCATAATAATAATCGTATCCGATCTCATATAAATGGCTTGCCACAAGTTCACGATCCATAGGCTGCGAAGGTTCAGCATCCTCCCAAAACACCTCACGCCCCAAAACGGCATAGTGGTGCTGCTCATGGGAAATCAGTTCCGTAACCTGAAGAAAATCAGATTCGGAAATATGCGTATTTTGACTGATATAAATGTCATAAAGCTTTCGCAGGGGGATTCTGGCATACAGATTGGCGGCTGCCGCAAAGTATCGGCGAATCAATTCAATTGTTTCCGTAGGCAGACTGATTTTTGCCTGCATCTGTGCTAAAGCTGTTTTCTCGTAAACAAGCGGAAAACCGTATCCGTCATGAGTAGTGTTATTCATAAAAGCCCTCAATAATTCTATTTACCAAAGTAATCAAATTTCTATTTTTGGAAATCAAGCAAGCATATTCCACTTCGATGTATTCTTAAACGCTTCCGGCAGCTTTGACTTACCACTGCGGCGAACACCGGTTATTACTTTAATATCCGGCGTTCCGATCACACGGATCATCTTTTCTAAATACTGATTGCCATCAATCAATTTCATCGTTTGTCACCCTTTATTCATATTATATCCCGTCTAATTACCAAAATCAACTGTTATTTAAAACTGGTAAATAGAATTCGTGATTGGCAGCATCTGTGACCTCCGTTTTGTTCGAAAATCAATATAATCATTATAATATAGATACGAGCGTGATGGCCCCATAACCATCACGCTCAAATAGCATAGAATATAAAGTTTTCGTTATTCCCACTCTATTATCAGGGGTCGCACCAGCCGCAGGGAGAATAGCCCATTTCCAGCAGCTCCTCCCGGGTACCGTAGTGATCCTTCCGGTTTTTGCTGCTGATGTTGGCGGCGGCACTGCAGTCCTCCTGGTGGAACTTCATCGAATTGGTGTTGAGAATATAGTGGGTCTGCGCCTGCTGATCCTCGGTGGGTGATTGCGTACTGTTGTCACCGATGCCGCCGAAGGTATCTGCGCCGGCGTTCCGGGAAACGGTAAAGGACACGGTGCTGCCGTTGGAGGTGCAGATGATGTCGCCTTGCATATCGGTGCGGAAGGTTTTTACGTCCGCGTCACGCAGACGGCTGAGAACGGCTTCTGTGGGATGACCGTAGGTGTTGTCCGCGCCAACGGAGATCACCGCGTATTCCGGCATCACATTGCGCAGCCACACATAGCTGGTGGAGCTGCTGGAGCCGTGATGCCCCACCTTCAAAACGGTGGATCGCAAGGCTTCACCCCGGTTGATCAGGGTCTGCTCCACCACCGCTTCCGCATCGCCGGTAAACATAAACGAGGTGCTGCCGTAGGTGATGCGCATCACAATAGAAGTGTTGTTGGGATCGTCATTGGCGGTGTTTACAGCAATGATCTTGCAGGAGGCGCTTCCCAGATAGAAGCTTTCGCCTGCAGAGGGCACAGTGATGGAGGAGCCTCTGTTGCTTACCGCTTTGACAAAATTATTGAACGCTTTGCTGCTGTAGGAGGTGACCGGGCAGTATACGGTATCCACCGTGGCAAGCTGCAGCGCGCCGGCAATGCCGCCGATATGATCCTCGTGGGCGTGGGTGCCGATCACATAGTCCAGATGGGTGATACCCAGCTTTTTTAAGTAGGAGAATATCAAATTGGAGTCTGCCGCGTTGCCGCCGTCGATAAGCATCGTTTTGCCGTCGCAGATCACCAGCGCCGCGTCTGCCTGACCCACATCGATAAAATGCACTTCGAAGCCGGAGGCGCTTGTGTCTGTCGGCTCGGTAGCCGGAGCTGTGGGTGCTTCTGTTACCGGCTCTGTGGGTTTTTCGGTGACCGGCTGGGTAGGCGCTTCTGTTGTGGGCTCGGTAGGCTTTTCCGTTGCAGGCTCAGTAGGCTTTTGGGTCGGCTTTTCCGTTGCAGGCTCGGTAGGCTTCTGGGTCGGCTTTTCCGTTGCAGGCTCAGTAGGCTTCTGGGTCGGCTTTTCCGTAACCGGTTCGGTAGGCTCCTCTGTCGGTTTCCCGGTTGCCGGTTCTGTGGGTGCTTCTGTTGCCGGCTGGGTAGGTTTTTCCGTTACGGGCTCAGTGGGATCCTCTGTGATCGGCTGAGTAGTCTGCTGCGCAGACGTTTCTTCGATCGGTTCGGTGGTTTGCGCAGCCTCCGGCTCGGTAGGAGCTTCCGAAACAGGCTCGGTAATATGCTGGGTGGTAAGCTCCGCGGCAGGCGCGGTGGTATCTGTAACGATGTCAGAAACAGTGGTGCTGGGTTCAGTGACAGGTGGGGGTGTTTCACAGCCGGTCATCAGCAGGCTCAGCAGTAAAAGGAATATCAGGCCTGTACGCAGCCACTTGTTATTCATACAGTAAAACCTCCTTTGTTATCGGGTGTTCTATATGTAATATGGGATCATATATCTCCGGTGCCGGCGTCCAGCAGCTCTTTTTCCAGCTGACCGCTTTTGTCCAGCCGCTTGAAGTTACCCATCACTTCGCTGACCTGACTCATAATGGCAAAGGTGTTGGGACATTCCCGGACGATGGCGGAAAGGGTCGCCACCTGAGATCTGTTGACGATGCAGACCAAAACACTGGTCTCCTGCCCCCGGTAAATACCCTTGCCGGGCATCAGGGTGGCGCTGTGGTGCAGCTGATGGATAATGGCGTCGCTGATCCGATCCGGATCGTTGGTGACGATCTCAAAACGCACCGCGCTGCGGAAGCTTTTGCCCACCCGGTCTGATACCATACTGGACATAAAGCTGTAAAGAATGCAAAGGATCACCGGCTCAACCTTAAAGCCGTACACAAAATAGGATACGGCAGCTACGCAGCAGTTAAGCAGGAACAGGATCCAAAACAGATTGGTTTGGGGATCTTTCTTATGGATCAGGGAGGCGATGAAGTCCATACCGCCGGTAAGAGAGCCGCCCCTTACCAGCAAGCTGTAGCAGGCGCCGGAAATGACGCCGGCAACCAGGGGCCCTAAAATGGTGCTGGTGCCGTTGTCGGTCACATATGCAAAGCTGCTCAGATCCACATAATCCAAAAGCACCAAAGAAACGGAAAGCACCACCACATACAGCATACTTCTCAGTGCCAGCGGACGGCTGACCTTGAAAAAGACGGCAACGGCCAGCGGAATGTTGATCAGCAGGCTCAGGTAGCCCACACTGATCCCGGAGATGTGCTGGATCATCGTGCAGATGCCGTTTAGTCCGGAAGGGGCGAACTGATTGGGAAAGACGAAAATATGGTAATTGAGCGCGCCGATCACCGCGATCGCCACGATCATCACGTAGGTCAAAACCTTTTTCAAAAAAAGCATCCCCTTGCTTACAATTTATCATTTTACAATATAGCATACATTTCCCACGGGGTCAATTCATAAAACGACCCGGCTTGTAATGTTAAGAATAAATTGTGCGGATGTTAAGACCCCAGCCGTTTCAAGCACCTCACCCCCTTGACAGAATAATACCAAATTGGTATAGTAATAATATCCCGTTTTGGGATATTATTATCTTTTTAGGAAAGAGGGACAATTATGAAGATGAAAAAATTCATTACGGCAGTTTGTGTTCTTGTTCTGTGTGTAAGTATGTTAGCAATTACCGGAATAAGCGCAAATGCTTATAGTGCGCACACTGTGGACGAAGCTATAAGCCGGTCGACCAGTAAAGTTGGGCAAAACGCTGGATATAATCCGGAAGCTGCAGTAGCTTACGCAGCAGCACATTGGAATGACGGCGTTGGAGCTTGTGCGACATTTGTATCAAATTGCCTTTCTGCTGGAGGCTGTGATGCATGGTCTTCCGCTGTAGTGACACTTAGAGATCAGTTACTCAACGCTGGATGGGGTACAGAATATGTTTTGACACGAAATGGGCAGTCTATATACGAATCTGAAAATACCGGAAAACTCTCTGCCGGTGATCCAATCTTCTATTACTGCACCAACTGCGGCAGATTTACACATGTTGTTATTTGTTCCGGCTTTAATAGTGCTGGTAAGGCAACGGCTTACGGTCATAACGAAGCCTGGAACAATGTGACATACATTGCTGGATATCGTTGTGTTAATCACACAATGAATGATACTATCATTTACTCATACCATATGAATCAAAGTGGATCTTCTTCATCACAGGCAGTTCCTGTACCGGAGCCGTCGGATCACGGGATCGCGGCAGGCAATTATATGATCAAAAATGCCGGCAACACAGACTACTTTATGAATGTTTATGCGGGCAAGGACGCAAACGGCACCAAGGTCGTCACCTGGACGATCGATACAGCTACAGATGATCAGCATTTCCAATTCTCCTATCAGGGGAACGGTTCTTACTTTATTTATGCTGTCGGTTTAACAAATCGGGTGCTTGACATCTATTACGGGTCAGATTCTGCGGTGAGCATCGGAGATTACCTGAACGTATGGACAAAGGGCGCAGATGATAACAGTCAGATATTTAACATCGTACCTGTTGGCAATAATCAGTTTGTGTTTGAATTGCGGTATATGGACAATGCCGTACTGACGATGACCTCAGCTTCCAATAACAGTAACATTACCCTGCAGCAGTATACAGGCAGTGACGCGCAGCACTGGTACATCTGCGACTATTCCGGAAACGCGATCAGCACCTGTGACCTGCTCGGTCACAGCTATACCACGGTTGTAACCAAGCCGACCTGTACCGCTGGCGGCTATACCACCTATACCTGCTCTGCCTGCGGCAAAAAATATACCGGAAAC
>CAZLLC010000131.1:0-5499 GCA_964560245.1 uncultured Oscillospiraceae bacterium
TAAGAACCTGGTGGCTGCCGGCTTGGCAGAGCAGGTGCAGGTGCAGCTGGCCTACGCCATCGGTGTGGCAGAGCCTGTTTCTGTTCGGGTGGACAGCTACGGCACCGGCAAGATCGGCGATGAGGAAATGACCGCTCTGCTGCGCAAGACCTGCGATCTGACCCCCGGCGGCATCATTAAGAAGCTGGAGCTGCGCCGTCCCATTTATGGCAAGACCGCTATGGAGGGTCACTTCGGCGTGGACGAGCTGCCCTGGGAGCAGACCGACATTGCAGAAAACCTGAAGTCTTTGGCAAATGTGTAATTGAACCTTCATACCCTCTCCGTCAGCCCGTTCGGGCTGCCACCTCTCCCAAAGGGAGAGGTTACGCTCCCCCGTTGGGGGAGCTGGCGCGGCGAAGCCGTGACTGAGAGGGTGTTTCATTTTGATATTATATTTTCTTTGCATTTTGCAAAGAATGTGGTATAGTAGGATCAAATACAGAAATATGGAGGGATCCAAATGTTGGATTTTATCCGGATCGCCTGTGCTGTACCGCCGGTCAAGGTGGCAGACCCGGTGAAAAATGCCGAAGATATTTGCGCTTATATTGCCAAGGCAGATGAAAAACAGGTGGATGTCCTGTTATTCCCGGAGCTTACGCTGACGGGCTATACCTGTGCGGACCTGTTTTTCCAGGAATCACTTCTGCAGGCATCGATGGAAGGTCTGAAAAAGGTGATGGCTTGTTCAGCCAGGTACCCCCGGCTCACATTGGCTGTGGGCGTTCCGGTGGTGCTGACCGGTCAGATGTATAACTGCTGTGCCATCGTGTCCCGCGGCAAGCTTCACGGCTTGATACCGAAAACATACCTGCCCAACTACAGCGAGTTTTACGAGCGCCGGTGGTTTTCCTCTTCTGCGGATCTGCAGCAGAAAACCGTTGAGCCCTTCCGCTTAGGTCTGGAAGGAGATGAGCCCATTCCGGTGGGGCGTGACCTGCTGTTCACCATCGGTGAAGGAACGATCCTGGGCGTGGAGATCTGTGAGGATCTCTGGACACCTATGCCGCCGTCTACCTTGCTGACGCTTAACGGCGCGGAAGTGGTGCTGAATCTGTCCGCTTCCAATGAAACGGTGGGCAAGCGGGGGAGCCGCCGATCTCTTGTGAGTCACCAGTCCTCTGTTTGCGGCTGCGTGTATGCATACTGTTCCTCCGGCTGTACCGAATCCACCGCGGATCTGGTGTTCTCCGGTCATAGCCTGATCGCCAGCGGCGGCAGTATTCTTGCGGAAAACACCCAAACCATCGAAACGGATTATCTGTTGGTGTGCGATGCGGATCTGGGCAAGATTCGTGCCAGCCGCCGGCAGAATAAGAGTGTGAAGGACGCGGTTTCACTTTACAGCAAGGTGGAGCCTATGCGTCAGATCGACTGCGGCAGTGAAGCGCTGCGCAGCGATGGCGCACTTTGCCACTTTGAGAAAATGCCCTTCGTACCCGGCACTGCGGAGCAGATCCGGGAGCGCTGTGAGAACATCTTTGCGATTCAGTCCACAGGTCTGAAGCAGCGCCTGGCAACACTTAATACCAACGCGGTGCTGGGTGTATCCGGCGGCTTGGATTCCACCCTGGCGCTGCTGGTAGCAGTGGAGGCTATGCGCAAGCTGGGCAGACCTGCTTCCCATGTCCACGGCGTGACCCTGCCTTGCTTCGGCACATCCGACAGAACCTATAAAAACGCCCTGGAGCTGATGAAGGCACTGGGCGTAACAGTCAAGGAGATCAACATCCGTGACGCGGTGACCCGGCATTTCCGGGATATCGGTCACGATGAAACGGTGCATAATGGCACCTATGAGAATTCTCAGGCCCGGGAACGGACCCAGATCCTGATGGATTATGCCAGTGTGGTGAATGGCATCGTGGTGGGCACCGGCGATCTGAGCGAATTGGCATTGGGCTGGTGCACCTATAACGGCGACCATATGAGTATGTATGGCGTGAACAGCTCCGTACCCAAGACCCTGATCCCGGAGATCATCAAGGTGATGGCAGACACGCCGGCGTTCTCCGCTGCCCGGCAGATCTTGCTGGATATTGTGGATACGCCCATCAGCCCGGAGCTGCTGCCGCCGGATGCAAACGGCAAGATCAGCCAGCAGACAGAAGATATCGTCGGCCCCTATGTGCTCCACGATTTCTTCCTGTATCACATTTTGGCCCACGGCTATACACCGCAAAAGGTGTTTCATTTGGCGTGCCGGGCATTCCGGGAGGACTACACGGAAGAAACGGTGAAAAAATGGCTGAAGCTGTTCTACCGCCGGTTCTTCACCCAGCAGTTTAAGCGCAACTGTATGCCCGACGGCGTGAAGGTGGGCTCTGTGTGCCTGAGCCCCAGAGGAGACTGGCGTATGCCCAGCGACGCCTCTGCCCGCATCTGGCTGGACGAAGTGGAAAAGCTGTAAATCTGTTTGTAAATGAAAATACGAAACCGGATGTCAATCACGACATCCGGTTTTAAATTTTCTGGTTGGAAAGCCAGCTTAAAAAGCTCTCTGCAAGATTTAATTGTGATGCATTCATTCCCCGAAGCAATTCAGCCACATCTTTCCATTGCTGATCTTTAAGACGGGCGCTGCCGATTAAGAATTCATCAGGAGTTGTTTCAAGTGCCAATGCCAGACGCATAATTACCTCTAAAGAGGGAATAGAAGTAGCCCGTTCAATACAAGACAGATATTTGTCGTTAATTTCTGCTCGCTCACAAACATCCACTTGGCGCAATCCTAATTCTTTACGCCGACGGGCAATTCGTTTGCCTATTTGCGTGTAGTCCAATTCCATAAACATTCTCATCTCCTGATTTAATAATAGCAAAATATACTATAATTTAAACATACTAAAAGCTGAAAAGACGACTTGACAGCAGAATTACAACGCCTTATAATTAGAATATCCAGCTTGAGAATAGAATATAGATGGTATTTTAAATTTTTTCAAAGGAGTGGTAGTTAAAATGAAAGTAAAACGAATCTTGAGTGCGGTACTGGTAGTTTGTTTGTGTCTGACTATGTTGCCAGCGATTACAATACAAACTGGTGCTACGGCAGTTACATATGCAGAAATGCTGGCGCGGGCAGAGGCTATTGTGAACTATCAATGGACACCAAGTCAACGAATTTATACTTGGAATGGTAATGCTTATAACGGGAAGAGCTATTTTGAGGCAGGTCAAACAGTTACAGGAATGCCGTATACCCTTTTTTCTTGGGAGTTGGGCTTTGATAGCTTGCTGTCGTTATCGCAGTATAAAAACAAGGCATCTTCAAATTATTCAACAACAAAGTATTGTAATTCGGTCAGTGCAAATCGAACGGGTCCTGCATATGGTTCTTGTTGCGCCACTTTTGTCAGTGAAGTATTTGGTGGAAGTTTTATGAATGGAAGCAGTCCACTATATGATAGTGTTTATGCGATTAAAACAAGCAGCTATGGAACGACATACACAGGTGTGACTGTGGGAAATATTAAGTCGGGTGATGCTTTGAGTAATACCAGTGGCAGTCATATTGTTTGGGTTGGTAATATAACGGATTCGACCATTACCATCTATGAGCAAACGCCGCCTGTTGCTAAAAAAACTGTTGTTTCCAAGTCTTCGGTTAATTCCTCGGGATATTTAGTACATGAAGGATCAGTTTATAGTACTGTAACAAGAAGCAAGGAATTGTCGGATATATCAATTACGCATAGTGTTAATTCCTCCTATGGAACGAATTTTACTGCGTATCCCAAAGCTGAGATCACAGCAGCAAATATTTTTGATGCGAATCATAATCAGATAGATTCAAGCTCCTGTATTTGGACGTCTGATCTGTGTACGATCCTCGAAGTATATACCGATGGTTGTTGTAAAGTGACATACCCTCTTGATTCAGGTGGAACAAAAACGGTTTACAGTAAAATCTCCCTGTTTAACCTGCACACACATAGTTTTACGGGGTCTCGCTATTATGAAAGTGCACATCCTCACGAAATTACACAAAGGTGTGTCGACTATGATACCTGCGGAGGATGGATATATACCGGCGAAAAATACGAAGTAAAAACCTGCGAGCAATGCTGGTATGCCACTATTAATGTAGGTGCTTCATCTATTTCGGTTAGGGCTGGCGAGAGCAAGACAGTATCTATAAGCATCAGTGGCTGTTGGCCAGACTCTAGAACGCCATACGTGGACTATGATACAGACATAGTAGAGATTACTGTCGAAAATAATCAAGCCACATTTACAGGATTAAAAGCAGGAACAACCAATTTTAGCATAATAATATATAGTGACAGCACGAAGTCTCATGTGATTGGGGCGGTAACAATTCCTATTACAGTTACAGACCAAACATACACCATTTCCTACAATGCCAATGGTGGTAGCGGTGCACCTGGTTACCAGACAAAACACCACGGAACAACTTTGACTTTAAGCAGCACCACGCCGATATGGTCAGGATATACTTTCATGGGGTGGGCAAAAAGCAGTACGGCGACTAGCGCAACCTATCAGCCCGGTGACAACTTCACGAGTAATGCCAATACAACGCTGTATGCAGTTTGGAAAAAAGTGTTTTACGCAGATGTATATAAAGATGGTGTGATCAATAACAACGATCTTTTGCTTATGAATAAGATTCAGCGTGGCATAATAGAACCTACCAACTGGGAAATGTTTGCAGGCGATTTAGATGGAGACGGCAGTATAACACAGGACGATGTGACATTGCTCAGTAACTTTCTTGTAAGAAATATTTCAACATTTCCTGTTGAGTCTTTGGTTCGTCAGCTTGTTATAGATAAATATCCGCGGGAACAGGTATGTTTGGGAACACAGGCAGATATTTCTGACCTAACTTTGCTCTTGTATTATCCTGAAACAATGGCGGCATATGATGTAACAGATTATTGCGATATACAGCTTCCATCGATGGGGAGTACGGGGACGAAAACAGTATATATATCATTTGATGGATTGAATACAGATTATACTGTTGAGGTGATAGAACACACCTATAACTATAAGGTTTCGACAAAACCGACTACCTCTGCATCCGGCACATTAACCATCACTTGTTCTGAGTGCTATGAAATGACCTCTGTAACCTTGCCTATACTAAACACTACAGACTATTACTATTCGATTAGGACGGCAGCAACCTGCACAACTGACGGTATGGGTCGGTATACATGGAAAACAACTTCCTATGGAGGAAGCTACTATTTTGATGTTGCAATTCCGTCAATAGGGCACAGCTATAATGCTGTAGTAACTGTACCTACCTGTACTGCTGTTGGTTACACAACCTATACTTGTACCGATTGTGGCAATCAGTATGTATCCGATCACATAAAAGCATTAGACCACAGTTATGAAACTGTTGTAACGGCGCCCACTTGTACTGATGGCGGCTATACCACCTATACCTGCTCTGCCTGCGGCAAAAAATATACCGGAAAC
>CAZLLC010000132.1:0-5473 GCA_964560245.1 uncultured Oscillospiraceae bacterium
GTTTAGAGCCAGTTAAACGGAATAAATATTTGAAAAAACTCAGGGAAAACGGTTTGTCGTTAAGGCAATTAAGCAGATTGACCGGAATCAGCGTTGGTATTATAAGGAGAATCAACTGACACACAGAACCGTCCCCTGTGCTATACAAAAATGGGGAAAAAGGAGAAAAAATTATGAAAAAAGGAAAGAAGGCAGTATCCTTTGTTATGGTCCTGGTGCTGCTTATGGGTATGGTCCCGGCACCGGCGCAGGCAACGCAGACCACGGTTGAAGATCAGTCAACTGTTTCCTACGAGGGAATGAACAGTCTGGGAAACCTGATCAGCGATGCTGTTTCTGAGGCGGAGCAAAGTCAGGCCTCCGGGGAGGAGGACTATACGGACGGCTACGGCATTTCGGATCTGTCTGTGGAGGGCAGTGTGGCAACGGTGACCTACGATGCAATGGAGGAAGCCACATTGCTGGTGGCGGTCTACACGGAGGACGGTCTGCAGCTTTTAAATTCCGGAAAAACAACAATATCTCCGGAAGAAACTGTAGCAGAGGTTACCATCGAAGGAACGATGCCGGAATATTTTACGGTCACAGCCTTTTTGCTGGATGATTACGATTTTTCGCCCCTGTGTGCTTCCTACACCACACCGATGTATACCCAGCAGATGCAAGAGCTGCTGGCATCCACCATCTATGACTATGACGAAGAACGGGTGCTGAATCTGGACGGGGATGAAAGCACGAACTTTGCGGTCTATACGGAGGATGTGGTGGTGATCGAACCGGCGGAAGGGGTCAATATAGTCACCTCCATCGACGATGAGGCGTATACCTACACCATCGAAAACCCAGACCAGCAGATCACATCTCTTACTGCCGGTACGATTATGGCCTACGCCTACGAAGATGGGCAGCTTTTGCTTGTTAAAATTTCGGATATTCAGGCGCAGGATGCTGTGGCAGTGATCGTCGGTACGGAAATGGAGATCGAGGAGGTATTTGACTACCTGAAGATCGAAACTGCCGGCGCTCCTGAAAATATTCAGGTGGACGACAGTGCTTGCGATGAAGGCGTCACCTTTGAGGGCGTGGAAATGCAGACAGAACCGGCTGTCCGGGCAACAGAAGGCACTAAAAAGCTGACCGCTGAATTAAAATTCAGCGTAGACAAGGAATTTATGACCGAGGGTGACGTGCAGGTGGGCGCCCAGATCAGCGGATCTTTGAGTGTTGCGCTGGATGCCTCCTTTTCGTATTACATATCTTTGTCAAGACAGTATGTGAACGCACAAACAGATCTTACATTGAAAGCTAATGTGGAATTTAGCGGTGTGCTGAAGTATACCGGTATTAAATTAACGGAATTCACACTTCCTTCGCCCATAGCAGGTGTGAGTTTTCGATGCGAGCCCCAATTTGTGGTGCAATTTACCGCCACATCTGCGCTTACAGCCAAATATGTAACATCTTCAGGCTTCTGCTATGACAGTGACACAGGCTGGCAAAGCTATAATAAAAAGCCATCCAAAACCGTAGAAAGCACTTTGGAAGGAAAAGTGTTTATAGGCGTCGCGTTTGATTCTGAGATCTGCATTATAAGCAGCTGTATCGCCAGCATCGGCCTTACCATACAAGGCGGTATACAGATCACAGGCAAAATGACGGGCACGGATTATGAGGTCGTCAGAGAAAATGCGGCCAAGGTGCATACCTGTGATTCCTGTCTGTCATTGCGGTTTGATCGGGTATTTCAAGCCAGTGTATGGATAAAAATGCTGAAGATATTTAAAACAGAGTGCAAACTTGCGGGTAGTTCCTCTTACTTAGGCGATGCGTATATTTCCTACGACGAACACCACGCCGGTGCCGGCACAGGAAAATGTCCCCACTACCAATACCGGGTCACCGTGAAGGTGCAGGACAAAGCCGGCAATGTGGTACCGGAGCAGGAGGTGTTCCTGTCCACAGGAGAAAGTGTGGGCACTACAGGCGATCAGGGCACCTGTGCGGTTTATCTGTATGCGGGTGAATATACCTTCCAAACGACGATCGGAGAGGAACTGATCACCAATACCCGGCAGGTCACCAACGCCACCAGAGTCGTGCTTACCAATAATCCGGAGCTGCTGGCAAAGCTGACGGCGTATCTCAACAAGCTGATCCAGTCGCTGGATGTGAAAAATGAAAGCACCTATCCGGCGCCTGCAGGCACAGGCACATTCTCCAGCGGTGTGACCTGGAAGCTCTATCGCAGCGGCAAAATGGTCATTGAGGGCGAAGGCGCGATGAACAGCTATACCAAAGCAAGCAGTGTTCCCTGGTACTCTCTGCGTGATAAGATCACGGCGGTAGAGATCCGGGAGGGCGTGACCAATGTAGGCGCCTACGCCTTCAGCGGCTGCACAAATCTGGATACGGTGATCCTTGCGGACAGTGTAAGAGATATCGGCGAAGGCAGCTTCTATTCCTGCGCAGGGCTGCGGCAGATCCGTCTGCCGGTAGACTGCGTGTACACGGAAGACAGCTTCTACAACTGCTCCGGTGTGCAGAAGATCCAATATGGCGCCGGAGAAAGCGGCGTGATGACGGATCGGCAGATCAACCGCTCCTATCTGTATACATACTGGTACTATTCTCTGGAACGTATGAGTGCGGATTCCCTGCAGACAGTGATATTTGAAGAAGGCGTGACCAATGTGGGGGCATACGCGTTTTGGAAGACCACTGCTTTGACGGAAGTGTATCTTTCAGAAACGATCACCTCCATTGGCCAATACGCATTCGCAAATAGCGCGGTGCAGGTGCTGGAGCTGCCGGAAACGGTGGATTCCATCGGTCAATACGCATTCAGCTGCAGCGGCCTGACCCAGATCAATCTTCCGGAAGCCCTGCAGACCATCGGCGCTTACGCTTTTGAATACTGCACCGGGCTGACAGAGCTGGTGATCCCGGATCAGATCGGTCAGTCTATCGGTGACGGCGCGTTTCAGGGCTGCTCCGGACTGAAAAAGGTTACGGTGCCGGTGGATTATGCGGTGGCTGTAAATTGTTGCTTTGCGGATTGCAGCAATGTGGAGCAGATCCATTATACGCCGGGCACTACAGGCATTATGACGAACCGCAATACCAGCGGTATTCGCTACTCCTATTATTACTATAATACACTGGAATACCTCAGCCGAAACAGCTTAAAGAGCATATCCTTTGATGAGGGCGTTACCCATATCGGCAATTATGCGTTCTATGGCAGCAGTGCTTTGTCCTATGCGGAGCTTCCGTCAACACTTCAGTCTATCGGTAATTATGCTTTCAAAAATACGGGCCTTGCGCAGGTCGAACTGCCGGAAGGCTTGCAGAGTATTGGGGAATACACATTCAGCGGCAGTGCGCTGACTGAGATATGGTTCCCGGAATCCCTGCAGACCATCGGTGCTCACGCGTTCGAGTATAACACAGGACTGACGGAGCTGGTGATTCCGGATCATATCGGTCAGAACATCGGTGACGGCGCGTTCTATTACTGCACCGGACTAAAAAAGGTTACTGTGCCGGTGGACTATGTGGTGGCTAAGGACTCCTGCTTTGGAGCCTGCGACAATGTGGAACAGATCCACTATACCCCGGGCGCTACAGGCGTAATGCCCGACCGCAATAAAAATAGCACAAGCTACCCCTATTATTGCTATAGTACACTGGAGGGCAGAAGCCGGGTCAGCTTAAAGGAAATATCCTTTGATGAGGGCATTACACACATTGGAGCTTATGCGTTCTATGACAGCAGTGCTTTGTTGTATGCGGAGCTGCCGTCAACACTTCAGTCCATCGGTAATTATGCTTTCAAAAATACAGGCCTTGCGCAGATCGAACTGCTGGAGGGCTTGCAGAGCATTGGGGAATATGCATTTAGCGGCAGCAGTCTGAATGAAGTATCCTTTACAGGCGATATGCCGGAGCTGGCAAGCACTTCTTTTGAAAATGTAACAGCAACGGTATACTATCCACAGGATAATACCACCTGGACAGCGGATAAGCTGACGGGCTATGGCGGCAGCCTGACCTGGCAGAGCTATGCGCCGGCGGTTACCGCAGAATTGTCAGAAAAAGCAAAAACGACCCGTGCCATCTTCAGCGGTCAGTACGAAGCGGAGGAAACCGAGGAGACCCTGCTGCAGACTGCTGCATTTACCGGTCTTGTGGCAGGAGAGCCGTATGTGCTGCTGGCGCTGGTCGAAACGGATGGGGAGGATCTGCTGTCCGATAACAATCTGCTGGCGATCCTGCAAGGAAACGCGGACGAAAACGGAACGCTGACTTTTGAATATGTTCAGCGGTATTATGCGGATGTTTCCTATGTGTTTGCTGCCGGTGCGTCCCATCAGAATTTAAATGACGCACAGATCGAACTTCCACCGATGACTGAAAACGGTGATGTTCAGACCGTAGAGCCGGTTGTAACCTATCAAGGCCAGGTTTTGACCGAGGAAGTGGACTATATCCTGGTCGGACAGGTGGATTATACGGACTCAGGAGCATATACCTGTTATATCCGGGGTGTCCGGGCGTATACAGGGCTGGTAGAATGTGCCTATACAGTGGAGCAAATCAATGTAGAAAGCTGGAATCTGACACTAAATGATGCCATCGGCGTGCATTTTAATGTAGCTGTATCCGACGCGGTAACTGACAGCGCAGTCGTCCAGATCACTGCCAACGGCGCGACAGAAAGCTATCAGATCTGTGAAACGGACAAAGATGATCAGACTGGTACATACGGGTTTTCTGTGGAACTGGCGGCAGCACAGATGACGGATCCGGTGACGGTGTGCTTGCGGCTGGACGGAGAAGCTGTGCAGACCAGGGAATACACCGTTCGTCAGTATGCCGACTATATTTTAGAGGAGACCAACGGCTTTGATGAACAGTTAAAGCAGCTGGTGACGGCAATGCTCCACTACGGCGGCGCGGCGCAGCAATACTTTGCGTATAATACCGAGCACCTGGCAAATGAGGGGATCGCCGCGGCAGCGCAGACAGACATGCCGGAAACGGAAATGAATGGGGTGTGGACCGGAAATTGGCCGGATGGCTGGCGTTTCTACGGTGCGACACTGTTGTTCAAGTCAAAAACGGCGGTGCGTTTCTATTTTGAAGCCGATGATATTACCGCCTATACCTTTGCTGTCAGCGGTACACAGCTGCAGCCCACAGAAGCGGACGGGATGTATTATGTGGAGGTCAGCGATATCCCGCCGGATCAGCTGGATGCGGCGCTTCAGCTTCAGGTCAATGAAACCCTGTGCGCGGTGTACACGCCTGTGGACTATATGATCAGAATGTACGCCAAATCGGAAACGATGAAGCCGCTGATGCTGGCGATGTATCAGTATTATTTGGCAGCAGAAGCCTATACAAGCTGAAAATACCAACAGCACAGGGGACGGTTCTGTGTGTTGACAAGCTGTCTGATCTGTGCTACTAT
>CAZLLC010000133.1:0-5426 GCA_964560245.1 uncultured Oscillospiraceae bacterium
TGTCACGCTCTCCCTTTGGGAGAGCTGGCACGGCGAAGCCGTGACTGAGAGGGCACATCGACCCAAATGTATAAAAACATTACAAGGCGGGTCGATGTGGGCATCGACCCCTACTACCCTGTTAATGCTAAAACTTGACTATGATGCAACAGCCCCAAAGCCTTCTGATTGAGGAGAAGGTGGCCCGCAGGGCCGGATGAGGTGTTGCTGTACTGTGATCTCACCGAAAGCTTTCTTTAGAAGCAACTGCCTGCCGCACACCTCATCAGTCACCTTCGGTGACAGCTTCTCCTCAAGGAGAAGCCTTTTCCAATGCGTATGCTCAATATAAGCTTTTAGATTTAACAAGGTACTACAAATAAAACAGGCGCGTTCAAAAACGAACACGCCTGTTTTTTTATTTGCTTTTAAATGTCTTTTTGATGTACAGCAACAGGATGATGCCTAAGATCGGGAAAATAGAGGTAACCACCATACCGGTCTTCAGACCGATCTCCTCCGCCGCCATAGTCAGTGTTTCACCCCATTGAGCCGCAAAGCCGCTGACCGACACCTTATCCACCACCACTCCAAGAAGCTGGGGGGCTACCGACGCGCCGAAATCCCCTGCCATTGCCATCAAGGCATAAGCAGCCACGCCCGGCGCAGGAATTTTTTCTTCCATCATAATCAGCGTGCCGGGCCAAAGCATTGCTGTGAAAATACCGGTGAGGATGCAGGCAGCAAACGCCAGCAGTACATTGCCGGAGAAGCCTGCGATCAGGTAGCACACCGCCGCGCCGATCATACCCACCAAGAGGGTATTCATAATATTGGGCGTATACTTGGCATAGGCCACTCTGGTCAGCGCCAGCAGCAGCGCAAACACCGCAAGGCCCAAAATATCTCCCGTTTCCTTGGGGATCTGCAGTCCGATCTCCATATAACCGGAGATCCAGTTGGTCATCACATTTTCCGCAGAGCTGCCCAGGAAAATGCACAGCATACACAGCAACAGACCCTTGGTCCGTCCCTGCTTTTCAGTCCGCTTTTCAGCGCTTTCAAGCTCCATTGACGGGATCGGCGAAATGAAGAACAAAACCGATGCGGCTATAGGTAGCACTGCCCAAAACAGTGTAAGCCAGCCCCAGCTTTTCGTGCCGAATATGTAAAAATACAAAGAGCTGATCAGCACTACACTGACCACGCCCCAGCCGTACAGGGAATGGAGCAAGCTCATATCCTTTTGGGGATTTTTTGAAGGGATCGCTGCCACCAAGGGGCTCAGCAGCACCTCTGCCAGACCAGCCGACACAGAAAAAATAACCGTTCCCGTCACTAAGCCTGCATAGGCATACTCCGGCCAGAATGCCGGCACAGCCGCGTAGATCAAAAGACCCAAACTGGTGAGCAGCGGCATAAGGCGGATGGTCAGACGGATATTAAAGTACCTGTTAAAAAACGCAAAGATCGTATCGACGGTCATTTGGGTGCAGAAATTCACCACGATCAGTGTGCCTAAAAGTGTGTAGGAAATACCGTACATCTCCCGGAATGTGGTAAACAGCATAGGCGGCAGCACAAATACCGACGACATTGCAAGATATGCAAAAAAGCAGGAAAACCGGGTCCTGCCATAATTGGGTGCAGACATCATTTTTTCTCCGTTTTCATTTGATAGGGTTATATTACTTTTGCGCTTTCACTTTGTCAAGTGCTTTGATTATTTCTTCCTTTGTCATTCAAAAGGTGGCGGCTTATTGCCCATTTCAAGCAAAAAAACCGAAGAAGTGTAGTTTCAAACCAGGACACTCCCTCCGTCATTTGCTTTGCAAATGCCACCTCCCTCATAAATGAGGGAGGCAAGGCTTCTATCGTACTTCCCGTGTCATCCCGAGTGGAGGGAACATCAGCATTGAGCGGTACCAAATTGTCAATTGTCCATTGTCAATTGTCAATTAAAGAGGGTGGCTCGTGAGCCACCCTCTTGTGGGTTATTTCGTTTCCTGTGCCTGGGCAGCTTCCTTTTCTTTCTGCTCCAATGCCATCAGCTCTTTGCGGGTTCTTGTTTCATTCAGATTCTGTCCGTTAAACTTAACACGGTCAGAATTGGTCCGCATTTCACTTTTGGTAAACACCACCTGAACGGTTTTGAACACCATTTTGATATCCAGCCAAAGACTGACATTTTCAACATAATAAATGTCACTTTCAAACTGTCTGTTCCAGGTCCAGGACGCGGATGTAAGCTTGTTGGTACCACCCAATTGCCAGCAGGCAAGGCCGGGACGGACACTGTGGCGGTACTTGTGGCGTTCATTGTACAGGGGCAGATAGTCTACCATCAAGGGTCTAGGGCCGATGATGGACATTGTGCCGTTAAATACATTGAAAAGACCTGCAAGCTCGTCCAGAGAAGTGCGTCTGAGAATTCTGCCAAATTTGGTAATGCGCTTGCTGGGGTGCAGCAAAACGCCGTTTTCATCCTTTTCGTTGGTCATAGAACGGAATTTATACATATTAAAGATCTCTCCGTCCTTACCGGGGCGCTTATCGATGTAAAATACCGGCGCGCCGTGGTAGATCAACTCCAGTATCACGATGATCAGCAGAACCGGGCTCAGCGCAAGGATCGCTGCGCCGCTGAGCAAAATATCCAGCAGTCTTTTTACATATCGGGTGTAGAACGAATCCTTAGGCTGGGGAATGTCTGTGCGAATTTCCATTTCTTCAACAATTTCTCCCATTATAAGAAGGCTCCTTTTCTTTATTCCTGACAGCGCAGATATGCCTGATACAGTTCCCTACCGTCATAGTTATACAGGCCCTTTGCCGCATAGCACTTTTCCACTTCTGCCTTTGCAAGGGTCGGACCGCACATAATTTGCTCATAGTCCATTGCCGGGTGAGAGTTGATCTCGCAAAGCTTCATACCGTCAGCAGTAATGATAATGTCCAGGCCCAAATAGTCCAAAGAGGAAATGTGCTGGCAGATGGTATTGATTTTTTCTTTAACCTTTTGCCAGTTGGGCAGGGACCGACCTTGCCACTCAAAATGGGTGTCCGGATGCTCAGTGATCATCCACTTTCCATCGGGGCAGTAGCGCTTGTACCGGATGGCGAAATCGCCATATTTGCCAGTCTCGAAATCAAAGCCCACACCCACGCCACCGGAGGACAAATTGCTGGCGCCGCCGTTAACTGATGTACCGAAGCGGGCGTAAGAAACCGCGCAGGACCACTTAGAAAGTGCGTACAGATCGGTTTTGGGATTTTTGATCATAATTACACGCAGTGTGCACTCGCTGTCCGGCCAGATCGCCGCCAGATCTGCATGCTGGTGGGCATATTCAGTGATGATGTAATTACGCATAGAATCACGGATCTCAATAAAACGGTCCGTATCTATAGGCTTATTGTTTTCAAACAAAGCGCCGTCTTTATACTCCAGTTTAATAAAGCCCAGACCTCCGGAAGTGCCGGAATTGGGCTTCATTGCCAAAACGCCCTTGTATTTCAGCAGGTTCATCAGGAAATCCTGATTCTTTTCAATATGTGCAGGCACATCCATCAAGTATGTGAAAGAACCGTCATTTTCCACATAGGCGTAGTAATCCGGCATGGTATCTTCACAGCCGTTGCTGTTGAGCACATACTTCAGGGTCGTCTTGTCCAGCCACTTCAGGAAATGGTTGTTCATTGGGTGAAGCATAAAGTAATTATAATCCGGCACATAGTTTTTATAGTTGTCCTCATTCAGTCCGTAAAGGGTCATGCGGCCGGGATAAAAGCCTCTTTCCAAAGCCCACTTTGCATCCTCCGGACTTACAGGAAACGCCTTTTCATCATCTGAAAGCTTTTTGACGAACATTTTGGACCATCTGTACTCCATACCAAGCTTTCGGACTTCCTCCAGAAGCTTCTCATAGTTTGTCATAATTACACCACCATTTTATTGTTATTTGCGATTGTGCAAAATTTGTCGGATACATTGTACTATAGTAAAAGCGTTTTTTCAAGTTCTATTTTGGTGGTTCTTATGCTATTTTCGTCTTAAATATGGCCCAGGATCGCTTTCAGATCTGCTTCAGGCGTTGTAATGGGAGCGATATTGAACTTTTCCACCAGGAAGGAAAGCACATTGGGAGAAACAAAGGCAGGCAGTGACGGGCCAAGGCGGATATTTTTGATGCCCAGATGCAGCAATGTCAGCAGGATGCACACTGCCTTCTGCTCGTACCAGCTCAGCACCATAGATAGGGGCAGGTCATTGACACTGCAGCCAAAGGCATCTGCCAACGCCACTGCGATCTGAATGGCAGAGTATGCATCGTTGCACTGCCCGATATCCATCAGCCGGGGCAGACCGCCGATCGTACCCAGATCCAGATCGTTGAACCGGTATTTGCCACAGGCCAATGTAAGCACTACCGTATCCTTGGGTGTCTGCTTGACAAACTCGGTGTAATAGTTCCGTCCGGGTTTTGCGCCGTCACAGCCGCCTACCAGGAAGAAATGCTTGATCGCACCGGTCTTGACAGCATCGATCACCGTTTCCGCAACGCCCATAACCGTATTTCTTGCAAAACCGGTCATAACCGTATTGCCGCCGTTGATGCCAGGGAAGGTGGTGTCCTTGTCAAAGCCGCCCAGCTCCAGAGCCTTTTCGATAACGGGCGCAAAATCTTTATCAGCGCCAATATGCCGCATACCGGGATATCCAACAACTTCCGTAGTGAATACCCGATCAGCATAGCTGGCTTTCGGCGGCATCAAACAGTTTGTGGTGAAGAGGACAGGCGCGGGCAAATCAGCAAATTCCTTCTGCTGATTCTGCCATGCAGTGCCGAAATTACCCTTCAGATGGGGGTATTTCTTTAATTCGGGGTAGGCGTGGGCAGGCAGCATTTCGCCATGGGTGTAGACATTGATCCCCTTGCCCTCTGTCTGCTCCAGCAGAAGCTTCAGGTCATACAGATCATGACCGGTGATGACGATAAATGGGCCTTTCTCAACGGTCAAAGAAACTTCTGCAGGCGTTGGATGGCCGAAGGTCTCTGTATTGGCCTGATCCAGCATAGCCATACACTTCAGATTCACTTCGCCCACTTCCAGTACGATGGGCAGCAGCTCCTCCATACCCCAACCGTCCATACCGATGGCACACAGGGCCTTGCACAGGAAGCTATGGACGGCATCGTCCTTATAGCCCAGGACCGCCCCGTGATAAGCATAGGCGGCAACGCCGCGGATGCCGAACAGGATCAGAGATTTCAGGCTGCGGATATCCTGATCTGCGTTCCACAGCTTGCGCATATCATAATCATCGGCAGGTGCCAGCTTCTGCTTTTCCGCCTCCACCTGCTGATGGAGGAACAGCAGCGCATCGTTATCAAAATTCACATTGGTCAGCGTAGCAAACAGACCTTCCACAACCAAAGCAGCGG
>CAZLLC010000134.1:0-5375 GCA_964560245.1 uncultured Oscillospiraceae bacterium
AGCGGTACTGGTAGCCGTTGTGGCGTGCGGCTGCAGTCAGGGAATAGTTGGCAGTCTTGCCACTGGCGGTGGACACATTCTTCCAGCTGCCGCTTGAGGATGTTCTGTACTGCCACTGATAGGTAAGTCCCTTGCCTACTGCCACCACTGTGAATTTCGCAGTTGCGCCAACCTTGACAGTCTTATTTACCGGTTGGGTCTTGATGCCCAGTACATACAGGTTCACAACACTGGTATAGACCGTATTTCCTGCGGTGTCCGTAATCTTACAACGGTACTGATACCCGTGCTTTGCTACTGTAGCAGCTACAGACAGGGTTTTTGTCTTGTTGCCTGTAGCAGAAGCATTCTTCCAACTACCGGAGGAGGATGTTCTGTACTGCCACTGGTATGTCAAGCCCTTGCCGGTTGCGGCAACTGTAAATTTGGCGGTTGCGCCAGTCTTCACGGTCTTATTTACCGGTTGGGTCTTGATGCCCAGTACATACAGGTTCACAACACTGGTATAGACCGTATTTCCTGCGGTGTCCGTGATCTTACAACGGTACTGATAGCCGTGCTTTGCTACTGTAGCGGCGACGGACAGAGTCTTTGTTTTATTGCCCGTAGCAGAAGCATTTTTCCAACTGCCACTGGAGGATGTTCTATACTGCCACTGGTAGGTCACATTGGTGCCGTTGGGTGTAACGCTGAATTTGGCTGTTGCGCCGTCTTTAACCGTTTTGCTGACAGGCTGGGTGGTAATTGCCAAGGCCTTGCTCTTCAGCCGAACGGTATTTGTCCAAACAGAATTGCCGTACTTATCGGTGATCTTACATCTTACATACCGACCGTTGGTGGTATCGCTCATTTTGCAGGAGTATGTAGCAGTCTTGATAGAAGACTTGGTATAGCTGCTGGCGCCTGCATTCTTGATATACCACTGGTAAGTCAAGCCGTCACCGGAGGCTTGCACAGTGGTCTTAACTGTACCTCCTATGATGGCATATGCTGTTTTAGGTTGCGTCATAATTTGTAATTCTTTTGATTTTTGCCAGGTAATATTGCCACCGTAATTTTGCAGCTTATCCTCTGTCCAGGTTTCATCACCGACAGGATAATAGACCTTTGCTGTTACATTTTCAAATGCCTCACCATTGATTCTGGGGGCCTTCCCTTGGAAAAAGATTTTTTTCAGATTATCACAATTGTAGAATGCATAGGAATCAATACTAATTACACTGTCCGGAAGAGTAATACTTTTTAAGCTGATGCAATAATAGAACGCAGAATCCCCAATAATGGTGACACTGTTGCCAATGGTGATGCGTTCCAAACTTTGACTATTTTCAAATAAACCAGCGCTGATGCTGGTGACACCGTCACCAATGGAGACACTCTTTAGGTTGAGACAATATGCAAGCGCATAATCATCAATTATGGTAACACTGTCAGGTATGGTGATGCTGGTCAGGTTGTCACAAGAATAGAACGCACACTCTCCAATACTGGTTACACTTTCTGGTATAACAATACTCTCCAGGTTGTCGCAACCAACGAAAGTACCAGAGCCAATGCTTGTGACACCATTTTTGATAATAACCTTTTTAATATCTTCTTGAACATCTTCGTTTTCGTTAAAGGGTGAATTAGCATAACCATCATAATAATCAGACATTGGACCAGTGCCGGAAATCGTTAGTGTACCTTTGCTGTCCAACTGCCAGGTGACATTTCTACCGCAGGTGCCGCTTCTTACAATGGTTGCAGCATCGGCATTGACAGCAATGCCAAACAGGCAGATCAGCGCCAATGCTGTACATAGGCAGACGGATAGCAGATGCTTCAAAATTGTTTTGTGTTTCATAATGTTCTCTCCTTAAAAAATAAAAATGCGGCTACCGAAGCAGCCGCACAAAAACGCAGACTCCGATAGTCGCCAAACTATACCGATACAAAGAACAATCACGCACTTACACCGATGGAATCTACATTTTTATCAAATTCACAGTGTAAGCGCGAAAAGGGTATAGTATCCCCGCATAAAAATATTCTTTCATAATCAGTATCTGTATAATTTGGCTTTTATATTATATCACAACATTTTCCTGTTTGCAAGAGTAATAAAATGCTTTTTTTCATCATCTTTACTTTCGGGGTATAATGTGGTAGAATACGTTATTATGACTATTACAGGGAGCGCATACAATGGGTAAGAAAAAATACAAGAAAAAAGGTCCCCGTCCGGTGCAGAAAACGCCTGCAACGCCGCTGAACAAAAAGCCCCGGGATTTTGCATATCTGGGCTTCTGGATCCCCTTCTTAGCTGTGGGGCTGACCCTTATGATCCGGGCCATCAGCTATACTGCCAACTCCACCGCCGTATTCTCTTTGCTGCAGTCGGACGCCTATCATCAATACTTTCCCTTCTTCAAGGCCTTCCGCGCCGCTATTCTTTCCGGTGACGGACTGCTGTATACCTGGAGTGTGGGTCTGGGCACAGATTATTTAGGTCTGATCTCCTATTATTTAGGCTCGCCTTTGAACTTTTTGAGCATTTTCGTGCCGGAGCAGTGGCTTGTGGGGTACTTTACCTTTATCCAGCCGGTGCGGATCGGACTGGCAGGTCTGTTCTTCAGCCTGATGCTGCAGAAGATCTTTAACAAAAATGATCTGTCTGTACCGCTGTTTGCCAGCTTCTATGCCACCTGCGCCTGGGTGTTCGGCTATATGTGGAACTCTATGTGGGTGGACACCTTTGCCCTGCTGCCCCTGGTGGTTCTGGGCACCTACGAGCTGCTGAAAAACAGAAAATTTGTGCTCTACTGTGTTTCCCTGTGTTTATCTGTTGCCATTAACTATTATATCGGCTTCTTTACCTGTATTTTTACTTTGCTGGTCTTTATCTGCTATGAGATCTGCTATTTTAAGAGCATCAAGCGCTTTTTGGCAGACCTGGGTCTGATGGGCGTCTTTACGGTGATCGCCATCGGTATGTCTGCCTTCATCACCCTGCCTGCTTACACCGCTTTGCAGACCACCAGCTCCAGTGTCAACGAATTCCCCACCACCTTCAAGCTGAACATCGCCGACGAAAACACCTGGAAGGGTCTGCTGGATGCTATGAAGCAGGTAGCAACCAACACCTTTGCCGTTACCCAGCCTAATACTGTGGCCTCCGAAGGACTGCCCAATATTTACTGCGGTGTGGTGGCACAGGTCTTTGCCCTTCTGTTTTTGACCTGCAAGCAAATTAAGTGGCGGGAGCGGATCTGCGGTCTTGTGATGCTGCTGTTCCTGAATGCCAGCTTCATCATCCGGCAGCTGGACTATATCTGGCACGGCTTCCACTTCACCAATATGATCCCCTACCGGTTCAGCTTTCTGTACAGCTTTGTAATGGTATTTTTGGCATACAAGGCCTGGCTGCTGCGCCGCAGGATCAGACCCTGGCAGGTGGTGGTCACCGGCGCTGCGGCGCTGGCGCTGTTCTTCACCTCCAATGCCTATACGGAGGCTGCCGAAAGCCTTGCAGCAAACAAAGCCTCTATAGATACCCTGCTGTCCAACTGGACTGCTTCCAAGCAAAACTGGGAAAGTCTGGGCGAAGCCCTTTCCGGTCACCTTTTTATTATTGTAAACGGCCTGCTTTTGGGCGCATATGTGATCACTTTGGGCGTGATGTCCGTCCGCAAGCCCTTTAAAAAGCTGAGAAAATGGAGTGACAAGCGGCAGTGGCATCAAAAGCTTACCGCACGCAGAGCGGTGTGCAGCACCGTGCTGATGTGTGTGATCGCGGCAGAGCTGCTGGTCAATGTGGTATATTTCGGCTGCAACGTTTCCGTCACCAACCTTTCTGCCTACCCCCGTGGTACGACCAACAGTGAAAAAGTACTGGCAGTTATGGAGGAACTGGAGGAAGACACCCTGTTCTACCGGGCAGAAACCACCCACACCCAGACCTACAACGACGGCGCCCTGAACGGCTACAACGGCATCACCACCTTCTCCAGCTCCTCCAACGCCTCCGTCACCAACTTTATGAAGGCGCTGGGCTACGGCGCTCAGGGAAACTGGAACCGGTATGCCTACGAGGAAAGCTCCCCCATCTGCAATATGTTCCTGAACCTGAAGTATATGATCGAGCGCTCCAACACCGTTCAGGAAAGCCCCTACTACACCGATGTTTACAGCTCCGGAAAAGTCCACCTGCTGCAAAATAACATTTATCTGCCTTTGGGCTTTATGACAAATGAGGCATTGGCAGAGCTGTCCTTTGACAACGTGGCGGACAAATTCGATTTCCAGGATCAGCTGCTTTCTGCCGCCTTAGGCGAGCAGGTGGATGCCTGGACACCGGTAAACGGCGCTAACCTGCGGATCCAAAGCACAGACAATGTGACCCTGAACAACGTCAGCGAAACCGGCTCCTGCTCCTACAGCGCGGGCAGCAGCGGCGGCAGTGTGTTTTACACCTACACCTTTGATCAGGAAGGCTTTTTCTGCGTGTACTACAATATGCCCAAGCGTAACGATATCACCGTATCTTATGACTGCGGCAACGACTACACCACCTTGTATACCGAAACCTACGCCATCCCCTTTATGATGGCGGTGTGTCAGGTCAATCCCGGTGACCGGGTGCAGATCACCCTGAAATGCGATGCCAATCAATCCGGCACCCTGAACCTTACCGGCAGCCTTTTGGATGAATCCACAGTGCAGTACGCATACGAGCGGCTTTCTCAGTCCACCATGGAGCTGACAAGCTTTGAAACCACAAAGATCGAAGGCACCGTTTCCTGCCAGCAGGACGGTCTGCTGTATACCTCCATCCCCCAAAACAGCGGCAACTGGCACGTTTATGTGGACGGTGAGGAAGCAGAAGTGACCCTGATCGGCGGCGCCATGGTAGGCGTCAGGCTCACGGAAGGCGAGCATACCGTCACATTCCGGTATAAGAACAAATCCTTCCTGATCGGCAGTCTGGTCAGTGTGCTGTGTCTGTGCCTGCTTGTGGCGATCTGGTGGCTTGTATACCGCTGGCCCGTAAAATTCCCGGGCAAATACGAAGCTTTTAAAGCCGCCAGAATTGGCAAGAGATCAAAAGCTGAATGAATAAAACCGGATGTCTTGCTTAAGACATCCGGTTTTACTATAGCAGAAAAATTGACAATTATGGTGTCCGCCCCGCGGACGATTAAAAAAGTAAAGCTTTTTTGTTGTAAATTATTGTTTAGTGCAACAAAGGCTTCTCCTTGAGGAGAAGCTGTCACCGAAGGTGACTGATGAGGTGTGCGACAGGTGGTTGCTTCAAACGGAACTTTTAGCGAAATTTTATTGCGGTAACACCTCATCCGGCCCTGCGGGCCACCTTCTCCTCAAGGAGAAGGCTT
>CAZLLC010000135.1:0-5344 GCA_964560245.1 uncultured Oscillospiraceae bacterium
AAAGCTGGAACATATTGCGCTTATAGAACTCCACACCGGGCTGATTGAAGGGGTTTACACCCAGCATATAGGCGGAAACGCCGCAGGCCAGCTCGAAGAAATAGAACATTTCACCCAGCTTTTCATTGGTCAGCGCACCCATATCCATAGTGATCACCGGCACGCCCCCGTCCACGTGGGCTGCAACAGTGCCTAAGAAGGCCTGCTCGTCCACAAAGTCCAGGGTCTTGCCCTCCAAGTAGTTCAGACCGTCTAAGTTCTTATAATCGCCGCCGATGGTCAGCTTGCTTTCAGGCGCGTCAAAACGAACCATTGTTTCAAAAATATTGCGCTCACCCTGCTGGATCATCTGACCCAAAGAGTGCAGGTCGGGGGTGAATTCGGCGCTGACGGGGAAAATGCCCTTGCCGTCCTTACCCTCAGATTCACCGTACAGCTGCTGCCACCAGCCGCCCATCATCTTGAAGCCGGGCTCAAAGGATTCCAGGATCTCAATGCACTTGCCGTGGCGGTACAGCAGATTCCGGGTAGCGGCATACAGCCACACCGGATTTTCAAAGCTGCGGATGTCATACAGCTTCTTTGCTTCGCAGGCGCCCTTCATCAGCTCCATAGGGTCGATGCCGGCTACAGCCATGGGCAGCAGACCCACAGCAGTCAGCACACTGTAGCGACCGCCCACGTTGGGCGGGATCACGAAGGTTTCCCAGCCTTCTTCCGTTGCCATCTGCCGCAGCGCGCCCTTGCAGGGGTCGGTGATGGCGTATGTACGGGCCTTAGCGCCTTCTGTGCCGTATTTCCGCTCCAGCATCCAGCGCAGCGCCCGGGTAGCAATGGCAGGCTCGGTGGTGGTACCGGATTTGGAGATGATGGCAATGGAGAAGTCCTTGCCCTCCAAAAGCCGCTGCAGCTCATTCCAGGCGCGGGTGGACAGGGTGTTACCGGCATAATAGATCTGAGGATTGCCCTTGCCCTTACCAATGTTGTGGTTGCAGCCCTGCATCAGCTCAATAGCTGCCCGGGGGCCCAGATAGCTACCGCCAATGCCGATGACCACAAATACATCGGAATTTTCCCGAATACGCTTTGCGGCGGCACGGATGCGGCGGATCTCGTCAGTCTCCTGACAAGCAGGCAGATTCAGCCAGCCCAGAAAGTCGTTGCCGTCACCGGTGCCTTCTGTTAAGGTCTGGTGGGCTGCAAAGACCTCCTTTTCCAGCGCCAAAAGGTCCGGCAGGGAGACCTGACCCCATACATTGGATATATCAACTTTGATCATTTTGATCGATCCATCCTTTCAGTTATATCATTACAGGTCTATGTTACCGCAAAATCGTGGCAAACGCAAGGGGAAATAAAAAAGTTTCATTTTATTTTATAAAAAATACAAATGGCTATAGAAAAGCAGACAGAAAAACTGTATAATGTGGGCAGATTATAAAAGCCAATGACAATGAGCAAAGGAATGCAGCATCGAAAACCGTGTCATTGCGAACCAGTGACAGTGGTCACTGGTGTGGCAATCCGTCCTCCTGTGGTGAAAGCTCTGTAATCACAAGACTTTTATAGGAGTTACGGATTCCCACGCCAGTGTGCGCACTGGCTCGGAATGACATCGCTTTTTCGATTGTGCGCCTTAACTTAGTGCCACTGATTATAAAAGGAGGAACTGTAATGCAGTACGGCTTTGGGGTGGATTTAGGCGGCACAACGGTGAAGATCGCCTATTTTAATAAGGAAGGCACGCTTCTGAACAAGTGGGAGATCCCCACCCGGACACAGGATGGCGGCAAGCACATTCTGCCGGATATTGCCGCTTCCATCGACAGCTTTATCTGCCGGGAGCAGATCTGCCGGGAAGAGCTTATAGGTATCGGCATCGGTGTGCCCGGCCCTGTCAGCGGTGAGGGCATCGTCAACAAATGCATCAATTTGGGTTGGGGTGTGTTCAATATCAGTCAGACCCTTTCCCAGCTTACCGGGCTTCCGGTAGAAGCCGGCAATGATGCTACGGTTGCCGCTCTGGGCGAAAGCTGGATGGGCGGCGGCAAGGGCTGCCGGGATATGGTGTTTGCCACACTGGGTACCGGTGTAGGCGGCGGTATCGTGGCAGGCGGACAGGTGATCCTGGGCGCCCACGGCGCCGGCGGTGAGATCGGTCATATGGTGCTTAAGGCAGACGAGACCGAACAGTGCAACTGCGGCAAATACGGCTGCGCGGAGCAGTACTGCTCTGCCACCGGTATCGTCCGTATGGGCAAAAAAGCTTTGGCAGGATCGGATAAAAATACCGTTTTGACAGATGATATGACCTGCAAGGACATTTTTGACGCCGGAAAAGCCGGTGATGCTTTGGCTCTGGAGATCCTGGAGCAGTACTATGCCCTTTTGGGTGCGTTTTTGGCAAACATCGCCTGTGTGGTCAATCCGGAAGTGATCGTGCTGGGCGGCGGTGTCAGCAAAGCCGGTCAGCCCCTGCTGGACGGCACAAAAAAATATTTTGACCGGTATGTGTTCCACGCCTGCAGAAACGTCAGCTTCCGGCTGGCCTCCCTGGGCAACGATGCCGGCGCTTACGGCGCATTTAAACTAATCGTGGATAAAGCGATTTAAAACAGAGAAAAACCGCACTTTCCCTTGACAAAAAGGGGAAAAAGGGGTACTCTTATCCGTGGCATTTTAATTATTGGGGCACCTCTAAAAACTCCTTTTTATCGGGATGCCTAATCTTTTGCCTGGGCTTTTTCAGTTTAAAAAACTTGAAATACATCCAGTATTCCTGCGTTTTCCAAACTTTAATTTGTGTCAAAAGTCTTTAGACACCCGAGTAAAAATTAGTTTTTAGAAGTGCCCATTTCTTTGTATTTTTGGAAAATGCAAAAAAATCAAGGAGTATATTTTATGCGCGAAAGCGGCATTTTAATGCACATAACCTCCCTGCCCGGCCCTTACGGCGTGGGCACTATGGGCGCAAACGCCCGGGCGTTTGTGGATTTTCTGAAAAAAGCCGGTCAAAAGCTGTGGCAGATCCTGCCCCTTTCTCCCACCGGCTACGGCGATTCACCTTATCAGTCCTGCTCGGCTTACGCCGGCAACCACTATCTGATCGACTTAGATCTGTTAGTGGCGGACGGACTTTTAAAAGAAGAAGACCTGTCCGGTATCCGGTGGTGTGACCAGTCAGACAAGGTAAACTTTGGTTTGCTGTATCAGCACCGTTTGGGTGTGCTGCGTAAAGCCTGGCAGCGGTTTGAGGACCGGGATGCTTTGGCTCAGTTTTGCCGGGAAAACAGTAATTGGCTCCCGGATTTTGCCCTGTTTATGGCGCTGAAAGAAGAAAACAACCATCTTCCCTGGTATCAGTGGCCGGAAGAGTTGAAGCGCCGCAACCCTGATGCATTGCAGCAGGCGCAGGAAAGACTTCAAAGCGAAATCGATTTTTACTGCTTTGTCCAGTATCTGTTTTTCAATCAGTGGCAGTCCCTGCGGGATTATGCCCACGAAAACGGCGTGCGGATCGTAGGCGATGTGCCCATTTATGTGCCGCTGGACTCGGCAGATGTTTGGAGCGATCCGGAGCTGTTTTTGCTGGATAATGATTTAAATCCGGAAGCGGTGGCAGGCGTTCCCCCGGATTATTTTTCCGAGGACGGACAGCTTTGGGGCAACCCTCTGTACCGCTGGGATTTGCATAAGAAGCAGAATTACAGCTGGTGGCTGCGGCGGCTGACCGCGGCAGGACAGCTTTACGATGTGATCCGCATCGACCATTTCCGGGCGTTTGAAGCCTACTGGTCTGTGCCCTACGGTGATAAAACCGCGAAAAACGGTCACTGGGTCAAGGGTCCGGATATGGATTTTGTCAACGCGGTAAAGGAAAACCTTCCCGATCTGGAGCTGATCGCGGAGGATCTTGGCTTTCTGACACAGGAGGTACTGGATCTGCGGGATAATTCCGGCTGGCCCGGTATGAAGGTGCTGGAATTTGCATTTGACAGCGAAGATTCCGAATATCTGCCCCACAATTACCCCAAACGCAGTGTGTGTTACACCGGCACCCACGACAATACCACTATGCGCCATTGGTTTGAAACCGCTGACCAAAAAGCTGTGGAATTGGCAACGGCCTATATGCGCCTGACGGAAGAAGAGGGCTTTGTATGGGGCGCTATCCGCACGGCAATGTCCAGTGTGTCTGATAAGTGCATCGTACAGCTTCAGGATCACCTGGATTTGGGCGGCGAAGCCCGGATGAATTTCCCCGGCACCACCGGCAGCAACTGGACCTGGCGTGTGCAGGACGGTCTTTGCACCGATGCGCTGGCAGAAAAAATTTATAAGCTGACAAAACTATACTGCCGCATATAATGCAGTATAATGAAAAGAGAAAACAGAAACGGAGAACACCTATTATGAAATATGATTGCCTGAGCATTCTGAAATGGACAGAAGCACAGCTAAAATACACCTACGACGTTTCCCTGAAGGAAGCGACTGCCCAGGAGCTCCACGAAGCGCTGGGTCAGGCGGTGATGATGTCCATCAGCGAGAACTGGAATAACAGCAAGCACGCCCGTATGCACATCCGGAAGGCCTTTTACATCTCTGCCGAGTATCTGATCGGCAGACTGGTCTATTCCAATATGTATAATATGGGCATTCTGGGTGAAATGAAGAAGCTGTTTGCCGAGCGGGGCGTGGATCTTTCCATTTTGGAAGAAGTGGAGGATGCGGCTTTGGGCAACGGCGGTCTGGGCCGTCTTGCAGCCTGCTTCTTAGATTCTGCCGCCAGCACCAATATTCCGCTGTCCGGCTACGGTCTGCGTTACCGTTTTGGACTGTTTAAGCAGAAATTTGATGTGGAAGGCTCTCAGGTAGAAGGCGCTGACGACTGGGCAAAATTCGGCGATCCCTGGTCCTACCGCCGCTATAACCACACCGTGAAGGTTTCTTTCCCGGATCACACCGTGCTGGCTGTGCCCTACGATGTACCGGTGATCGGCTACGGCACCAAGAATGTGGGCACGCTCCGTCTGTGGCAGTGCGAGGCCGAGGAAGAGCTGGACTTCGGCGCTTTCAACGATCAGGACTATCTGCGCGCCCTGACCCAGAAAAATAAGGCTGAGGATATTACCCGTGTGCTGTACCCCAACGATTCCACCTGGGAAGGCAAGCGGCTGCGTATTAAGCAGCAGTACGTGCTGTCCTCTGCATCCTTGCAGGATATGCTCAGAACCTATAAAAATGCCCACGGCAACGATCTGAGCCATTTTGCCGACTACTATGCTGTTCAGCTCAACGATACCCACCCGGCAATGTCCATTCCGGAGCTGATCCGACTGCT
>CAZLLC010000136.1:0-5268 GCA_964560245.1 uncultured Oscillospiraceae bacterium
CGGCAAAGATAATTTGCAAATTCCTGAATTTGTTCAATTGACAGTTTCATAATGCTTCCTCCTTGATTTTGATAGTTATATTGTACCCAAAATCAAGCAGCAACGGAAAAACGCAAAAATCCGCACACCTGCCCTTACGCAAGCATGCGGATATTCCTCATAAGCACCACCTCCAAAGTTTTGGTGATGTTAGCTTAGAAATCCTCTTTATTCAACTGTCAAGTTTGCCAAATTGTCAGTTACCGCCAAACGGTAGGATATGTTACCGAGAGATGGCAGCTAACAATACAAGTAAACAATTGAAATACCTTTCCGTAGGATAAAACGGAGCATTATCGACGGTCAAAAATTGATACGCAATAGACAAAGAATAAATCCCTTCCGAAAAACGGTGAGAGCCGCGTCGGAAGGGATTTTACGTCCGAATTATGTTTTCTTTAGAAACAGATTGCCACACCAGTGTGCGCACTGGTTCGCAATGACAACGAGGGGGACATGCTGTTTTGTGATGTCTTGTCCACTACATACTAACCTATTATGGGTCTAAATATGGGTCAGGGAAAAGCGTCCGCGTTTAGGGGTAATTATTTGAGCTCATAAGCAAAGAAAAGTTCCGAAAACCGAGTGGTTTTCGGAACTTTTTTGGTTGCGGAGGCAGGACTCGAACCTACGACCTCCGGGTTATGAGCCCGACGAGCGCAGTGCAGCGGTCGATAAAGTCGAGGATCAGCGAAAGCCCGAAGATTTTATCGGGCGTCGCAAACCGGGCTGCAGAACCGATGATAGAATTTTGCAACTATTCGGTTGGATTTGAATTCTTTCTGTTCAGCAAAGAGAAAATCAATGCTGTTACACACCCCGAAGCCACAATAATTAACAAATCTATTGGAGCAAAAACAATTCCAGGGATACTATTGAATATAATGCCTGAACCAAAGTTGTATAAGTGTCCGTTTAGCAAGAACATTTCGCCGATATACATAAGGAATGTCATCACAGAAGCAACAATAGACGGAATCCAAATAGAAACAAGTTTCCGCTTTCCCAAAAGGAACGATCCAACAAACACACCAGCGGTTACGCCCAAAAGGACAAAGAATATCGTCATTAACATAGCCGACAACGGAGATACCTGGATGCTTCCGTCTCTCCAAAACGCAGTAAAGCAAGCGAGTATACACAAACCAAGGAACGAAAGGGAACAAGCTGACTGCAAAATCAAAGAGTTGAGACGTTTCTTTTCTCCGTTCTTAATCATTTGCCCAAAGCCATACAAGCAGTTCAAAATGGTAATGATCAATACAACAGAAATAATATAAAAGTGCAGTTTGAATGCAGGGGTATAATCTCCCATCAAAATATCTGCGGCTGTTTGTGTCTTATATGTAGTAATGGTTTCGCCCCATCCCTCCGGCGGGATATAACACATAAACATTTGCCAATCTTCAAGTTTTGTGACGGTTTCCGCTGTTGATACAACAACCTTTTGCTCAAACAGCAATTCGATGGCGAAGAATATACCAGTTGCTATGGAAGCTCCACCGGCAAGGGCAAATCTCTTAAATAATTTGATGAACAAAGGCATTAGGAGAACGCCTATAATGATTGCAATGCTTATTGGAGTGTACGGAATGATATATTTGGGATAGTTTTCTTTAAGTACAGTCCCATCAACGATCATATCGGTAATTACCCGAATTCCCATTGACAAAGGATAATATGAGGCAATCAAAACGCCGATACAGGAAAGCAGATAATATCGATTAAAAAGTTTGCTTTTCATAATCATTCTCCTTTTTTTCGCATTTGTCAGTAGTGCATAGAAAATGACACCGATCAACGCTACAAATACCGTAAGCAAGAGCCGCCAAACACTTTCTTTACGAGAGAAGCAGCTTCCACCTTTTGCGTTTCATTCTATTTCTATAGTCCAGACTATCGCAATAGTCTGTGTTTGTCAATAGGAATCAACAAAAAGACAGCGCACTCTTTCAACCATACTGTCATTTTGTTCGTCCTGTTCGGTTTAGGGTTTTCTACGTTAAGGACATCCTGTGTTCGAGTGGCTGTTTTTCTTATCTGCGTCGGCAGAATGGGGGGGCACTCCGGGTTATTAGACCGATAAAAAATAAGGATACACTGTGAAAACCCTTAGTGTATCCTTATTTTTCTTTTATTTCGTCGATGGCGATCAGATATGTCCTTAAAAGCTCCTCTGCGTATTTTGCTTCTGTAGGCGTGCAGCGCTGAAGCATCAGGCTGATGGGGAGGGGGGCTTCCGTCTGGTTCGTTCCAAACAGAATATAATCTGTGGGCAGATGTAAGATACTGGAAATCTTGCACAGCGTCGGGACAGACATACCCTTTAAACCCAGTTCAATATCGGAGCAAAACTTTGGGGTGACTTCTAATTTTTCCGCAAAGGCTTCTCTGGTAAAACCGAACAGCTCCCGCTGCTTGCGAATTCTACTGCCAATTTCAACCCAGTTCATAACATCACTCCTTTTTCTAAGTTTACCCCCGAAAGTTGTAATTGTAAACAAACTAACAGGGTTGACACAAAATAACTTTTAGGGTAAAATGGATTTGATGCTAAATAGCAGATCAAATCAAAAGGAGTATAGGTATGAAAAACGGGAAAATGAAAGCCGTGAAACTGCTGTTTACATTGGCGGCCGTAATATGCTGCTTGATCGGTATCGCAGTCGATGCTCAGGCAGCAACAATTACGGACAGCGGCATCTGCGGCGATGAAGTAGATTGGACACTGGATAGTAACGGTGTACTTACCATATCTGGTACCGGTGATATGTGGGATTATTATGTTAGTGGCGCACCGTGGTGGAACGACGACATTGAAAAAATTATCATCGAAGACGGTGTTACCCATATCGGTATGTATGCATTTCAAGATTGTGAGGATGCCACTGCGGTAACCATTGGTAGTGATGTAAAGACTATTGGGGATTACGCATTTTTGCGTTGTAGAAGTATTACATCCATAAAGATCCCCAACAAAGTGAGCAGTATCGGAAAAGATGTATTTTCTGACTGTACAAAGCTGAAAACAGTGGTACTCGGGCAACAGTTGAAAACAATTGGCATATCAGCATTTTCAAATTGTACATCACTGACAGAGATCACCCTTCCGGAGTCTGTAACTGATATCGGAGATCGTGCATTCGACACCTGCGAAGCACTCGACGATGTAATGCTGGGAAAGAATTTGCAGACTATTGGAGCAGATGCTTTCCGGGAATGCATTAGTTTGACACAAATCGTGATTCCTGCAAGTGTTACATCTATTGGAAACCATGCTTTTACTGAGTGTGAAAACCTGTCGCGGATCGTTTTTATGGGTGATGCACCGGAGATTGCTAAATATTCCTGGATATTCAGCAATGTGGAGGGAAGAGCGTTCTATCCTGCCGAAAACCCTACCTGGACAGAAGAAATAATGGATTCTTTTGATGGCACATTGGCTTGGCTGCCAAAGGTCAACATTTTGACTCAGCCCAAAACTGCTTATGCAGCTTATGGGAAAACGGTAAAGACTACTGTTGAGGCTGCAGGTAACGGTTTAACCTATCAGTGGTATGTACGCAATGCGAATTCCGATGAATATGTAAAAACTTCCGGTACGAGTGCGACATATTCTACCACAATGAACTTGACAAGGGATAACTGCAGGGTATACTGTGTGATTACAGACAAGTATGGCTTTACAGCCCAGACCAAAACAGTATATTTGCGAATGAAGGCCAGTATTATTACGCAGCCTACCAGCGTTACTGTTGAAGAAGGTGAGAAGGCCACGGTTTCTGTGAAGGCTGGTGGTACCGATTTGCAATATGCGTGGTATTATTCCGATAATGATGGCGACAGCTTCAATGAAGCTTCGTCTGTTACGGGAAAAACTTATTCCTGTACAATGAGTAGTGCCCGTAACGGTCGTAAAGTCTACTGTGTTGTTACAGATAAGTATGGGTATGAAGCGAAATCCAACACAGTTACTTTAAAAATGGAACTGCCTTTAAGTGTTGTCAAGCAGCCTGTCAATAAGACGGTGAAAGATGGCGTGACGGCAAAGTTTGTGGTGACGGCTGAAGGTAACGGTATTGTTTATCAGTGGCAGTATCGTACATCTGCAAGTGGAAGTTGGAAAAATGCTTCTGCAACTGGCTGTAAGACCAAGACGTTGTCTGTTCCGGCAACTATTTCCCGTCATGGCTATCAGTACCGTTGTCGTATTACTGACGATGAAAGCAATAGAATCTATACCAATGTGGTAACACTGAATGTGTTGGGCATCAAAACCCAGCCTGTCAATAAGATCGTAAAGACTGATGCTACTGCTAAATTTACAGTTCAGGCGATCGGTAAAGGTGTGACCTATCAGTGGCAGTACCGCACATCCTCCAGTGGAAGCTGGAAAAATACCTCTGCTACAGGCAACAAGACAAAAACGCTGTCTGTTTCTGCCACCGCAGCAAAGCACGGTTATCAATACCGCTGTAAGATTACAGATAGCGCAGGCAATACGATCTATACAAAAACTGTGAATTTGTATGTACTGGGTATTAAGACCCAGCCTGTGAATAAAACGGTGTATGAAGGTGCTACAGTCAAGTTTGCGGTAAAAGCTACCGGCAAGGGGCTTGCATATCAATGGCAATACCGGACATCTTCCTCCGGCAACTGGAAAAATGCTTCTGCTACCGGCAATAAAACCGCAACACTTTCTATCCCTGCAACCCTTCCCCGTTACGGCTATCAGTACCGCTGTAAGATCACAGATTCAGCAGGAAATGTGATCTATACCAACATAGTTACACTAAGAGTGAAATAAGAATGCATAAAAATGGCAGGAGACGTTCGAGTGAAAGCCTCCTGCTGATATTCCAGAAAATAAACCACCCGGAAAAGGACGAAAATCCTTTTCCGGGTGGTGGTTTATGTCGATATTTTCGCTGTGCGAAATCGATATATTTTCCTTGCGGAAAATTCGATATGTTTGTTTCACAAACTCGATATGATATAAATCCCTAAGCTCGTGCCCACAGGCACATATCGAGCCGTCAGGCATATCGAGCGCAACGCGCATATCGAAAATCCTGACAAAGGATTTATATCGCTGCGTTAGCTCCTTAAGGACCTAACGCTTAGGCCTTGCCGGCGCAGCCCAGGACGTTGATCAGCTTGTGGCGGACCAGCTCCTTGATGTTGGCACGGGCGGGCTTCAGGTACTCACGGGGGTCAAACTTGCTG
>CAZLLC010000137.1:0-5265 GCA_964560245.1 uncultured Oscillospiraceae bacterium
CGGCGAACCTCACCGGCGATCATGGGCACGCCGTAGGTGGAGAAACGCACCTGCTTGTCCGGGTCAAAATTGGAAATGGCCTTGATCAGACCGATGCAGCCCACCTGAAAAAGATCATCGGGATTTTCTCCCCGTTTTTCAAACCGCTGGATCACCGAAAGCACCAGCCGCAAATTGCCCTCGATCAACTCTTGCCGGGCGCATTCGTCGCCTTTTTGAGCCTGACGGAGCAACCCGTCCATCTGTTTATGATTCAGAACCTTGAGTTGTGCTGTGTTTACGCCGCAGATCTCTACTTTTCCCTGCATAAGCATTCTCCTGAAAAGAAAGGATTTTGTTTTCCTTCAAAGTATTTCCCGTGGCGGGAAATTCATACAGATGTATATTTTGTCTATTTTTCACAAAAAAATCCGAAAATGATGTCCAAAACACCGGTCGAAGAAGGGGTCGATTCACAGAATTGTCAACTTTTTTGGAAAAAAAGTCTGTTTTCAGGGCTGTGTTACAATGGCGACATAACGCGGAAAAAAGGGAAAAATAAACAGAATATTCAATTGAATATCCGTATATTCATCGGGGTGAAACGGTGGAATACTCTGTGGAAACTGTTGATAAATATGAGTTTTCCACATTCTCCACAGGTTTTTCCACAGGCAGGGAAAATGCGGGGATTATACGATTTCGTTAACATAATTTTTGAGGATAAAAATTATTTTTACCCAATTTTTTAAGCCATTATCATTTTGACAACAGCTTTTTTGAGGTAAAAAATTTTTCTCTTGACAAGGCAGCAATGTGATTTTTCCTGAACTTTTTGAAAAAAAGTATTGATTTTACAAAAGCTGTGCGTTATAATGGATAAACGCATGAGCATAATACTATGAACAGGAGGTGTGAATATGCCCAATATCAAGTCCTCTAAGAAGGATGTCATCAGTTCCAAGATTGCTTATGAGAAGAACAAGGCAAACAAGTCCCAGATGAAGACTGTCATTAAGAAGTTCGAAGCTGCTCTGGAGTCCGGCGACCACGCTGCCGCTGAGAAGGCTTACAAGGACGCAGTTGTTTCTGTGGACAAGGCTGTGAATAAGGGTATTCTGCACAAGAACACTGCTGCCCGCAAGAAGAGCAGCATGACCCTGCGGCTGAATAAGCTGGCCTGATCTCTCTGAAAATATCTCCTTCCGCTATTTCCGGAAGGAGTTTTTTCATTTTATAGGGCATCTCTAAAACTTCCTTTTAGAGATGCCCATTTATCATACTACCGTAATATGCACCAATGGCTCCCCTTTGAGGGGAGCTGTCAAATTGCCGACATTAGGCAATTTGACTGAGGGGTGGAAGCATCTCGCAACATAGACGTTTCACCCTTCCGTCAAAAATCTATTTGATTTTTGACACCTCCCCTCGATGGGAGGCTTTAGAGCAGTGCGGTTATTGATAACGGCGTGCCAAATTCTGTTTTAAACTGTCCGGGCGTAAAGGGGTTGTTTTTGCATTTTTGTGAAAAATCTCTAAAATTTTAGTGCTGTACTTGTGCAAGTACACAAACCCAATCAAACCTTCCAAAAAACGGTTGACAAGTACTTAAACGAGTACTATTATAAAGCCACAAACCGGTTTAATTTTTTTGGAAGGCTTGATTGCGGATGATCCTTTATCTGAGAAGTCACGGGCGAATGCCTGTGCAGACCAGCCCTCCTGTATACGCCCGGGATATCCAGCAGGATATCCCCCAAAATTGGTGCCCCAGGTGCGGCCGTGAGATTTATGAACAGACCGCACGCCTGTGCCCACGATGCGAAGGAGAACACGAAAATGCAGAATTTACGCCAACAATTACCGCCCAGCCCCTGTCTGACCTGCACCCGGGTGCAGAATCCGTCAGGCTGTGAAAATAAATCCTGCCAGATATGGGGCAGATGGTTTGCACAGCGGTGGGCAAGCATCCACGGATATTACGAAAAGTACGGACAGAAGGAGGAACGGCAATGAATTGGAAAAGTGAGGCTATCGACCACTTGAACCGTTATGAAGCCATGGTGCAGGCAACGCAAAACATTCCTCAGGAGTTGACCCGACTGGAGGAGGCGGCAGAGGGCTTCCGCAGCATTTCAGCGGAAAATACCAAGGTGCGCACCTCCGGCTCTTCCGGCGAGGATTTTCTGATCAGCAATCTGATGCTGCGTCAGTCCCTGACCCGCTCTTACCGCAACGCCCGGATCTGGGTAGACACCACGGACAAAGCCCTTTCCGTACTGCAGCCGGAGGAAAAACTGATCCTGCTGCGGATGTATATCCACCCGGAAAAGGGCAGTGTCAATCAGCTTTGCCAGGAATTGACGGTAGAGCAGTCCACGGTCTACCGAAAGCGGGACACCGCTCTGAGCCGTTTCACGCTGGCGCTTTACGGCGCCTCCTGATTATTCTTTTGGGAAAAAGCACACCTTGCCGTTTTCGTCCACGGTGAGCAAAAAAGTCTTTTTCAATGTACCTTTTTGCTTTTTCAGTTCCTTGTGTAGCCAGTTCATATCCCTGCCGGCCTTTTTCAGGTTGTCTGTGATCACCTGTCCGTCGGTTATAACGGTAATAGGCAGGGCTTGCTTTTCCGGCGTGATCCCCATATCCTTCAAGGTGGGCTGCTGCTTTTCCGGAAAAAGAAAAACCGACAGATTGCCGCCGGTTTCCAGGATGGCATACTGCACCGTGGTAATATCCATCACATCCTTTTCCCGAAGCTGACTGGTCAGCTCGTCCAAAGTGACCCGGGTGCGGCGCATATTATCCTGCACAAAGCGTCCGTTTTCAATCAAAATCACCGGCTTGCCGCACAAGAGCTTCCGCAGCTTCACACTGCGCATAGACAGCTCCGACAGCAAATACTCCAGCAGCAGCACCGCCCCGATTGGAATAATGCTGGAAAGGATGGGGACATTTTCATCCTGCATACTGATGGACGCCAGGTCCGCTACCACCATTGTGACCACCACTTCTGACGGCTCCATCTGACCCAGCTGCCGCTTGCCTAAAAAACGGATCACGGCGATCAGCACCAAATATAAAAAAACGGTCCTTATAAAAATAGTGAGCATAAAAATCCCTCCGGCAATATTTTCTGCCCGGAGGGATTTTCTATACAAAAGACAAAGGCCGCAGAGTGATCTGCAGCCTTTGAAATAAAGAGGAAAGGAAAATGAAAAGTTTTGTTTGTGCCTTTATGATACCGAAAAAATGTGAAGTAAAAAAGCGGTTAAATTTTAAGATTGTATGAAGTTGGTTGTATAAATGTATAGCTTTACAATTCAAAAAATAACTGATACAATAAGGAAAAGTTATCGGTTACGCAGATAACCGATTGAAGAAAATCGGCAAGAGCTGCTGGCGAGAGATTCTGACACAAATTAAAGTTTGAAAAAACGCAGACATACTTTGTGTATTTCAAGTTTTTCAAACTGAAAAGTTGGCTCAAAAGATCCGTCAGCAGCCGCAGACGATTTTCTTCAAGCGGTTACAAAAGGAGAATGCTATGCTGGAGAAATTACAGGCGGTGGCAAGCCGCTTTGAGGAGCTTTGCGCCCGTTCGGAGCAGCCGGATTTTTACGCCGACCCCAAAAAAGCGGCGGCGATCCTGCGGGAACGCAATGATTTGGAGCCTATTGTGGAAGCCTTTCAGGCATACAATCAGGCTCAGCAGGATATGACTGATGCCCAGGAATTGATGGCAGATCCGGAAATGAAGGAATTTTGCCAACAGACCTATCAGGAGGCAAAGGCCGAAAAGGAACGACTTTTTAAACAGCTGCAGATCCTGCTGCTGCCCAAGGACCCCAACGATGACAAGAGCGTCATCGTGGAGATCCGGGGCGGCGTGGGCGGCGAGGAAAGTGCTTTGTTTGCCCACAGCTTGTTCCGGATGTACTCGATGTATGCCGCCCAAAAGGGCTGGAGCATCGAGCTGATGAACTACAATGAAACTGAATTGGGCGGTGTAAAGGAAGCGGATTTTATCATTAACGGTCGGGGCGCGTATTCCCGGCTGAAGTACGAATCCGGTGTCCACCGGGTCCAGCGGGTGCCGGAAACCGAATCCGGCGGTCGTGTCCACACCTCTACCGCTACGGTGGCAGTGCTGCCGGAGATGGAGGAAGTGGATGTGCAGATCAATCCGGCGGATATTGAAATGCAGGTATTCCGTGCCAGCGGTGCCGGCGGTCAGCACGTAAATAAAACCAGCTCCGCTGTGCGGCTGATCCACAAGCCTTCCGGCATCGTGGTGGCCTGTCAGGAGGAGCGCAGTCAGCTGCAAAACCGGGAAAAATGTATGCGGATGCTGGCCTCCAAGCTTTACGAGATCGAGCAGGAAAAGCAGGACGCCCAGGTCACCGGTATGCGCCGGTCTCAGGTAGGCACCGGTATGCGCAACGAGCGGATCCGCACCTACAATTTCCCCCAGGGGCGTGTGACCGACCACCGGATCGGCTTGACCCTTTACAAGATCGACGCCGTTATGGACGGCAGCATTGATGAGATCATCGATGCCCTTGCCACCGCCGATCAGGCAGAAAAGCTTAAAAATCAACAATAGAGGATCATTATGGAATATATAACCAATTCTCCGGAGGAAACGGAAAAGCTGGGTCAGGCTCTGGCAAAGCGCCTGCAGCCCGGTGATGTGATCGCCTTTGAAGGTGACTTAGGCGCGGGCAAAACCGCCTTCACCCGGGGGCTTGCCCGGGGCTTAAGCGCGGCCGAGCCGGTGACCAGCCCCACTTATACCATCGTTAACGAATATCTTTCCGGACGGCTGCCCCTGTTTCATTTTGATATGTACCGCCTGCGCTGCGCCGATGATCTTTTCGACATTGGCTGGGAGGATTATCTGGAGCGGGGCGGCGTGTGCGCCGTGGAATGGAGCGAAAACGTGGCGGAAGCGATGGAGGATCCCATCCGTATATCGATCCGCAAAACCGGCGAAAACAGCCGTTGTATTACCGTGACAGGAGGAAAAGACCTTGCTGATCTTGGCATTTGAAACCTCAGCAAAGGCCGGCTCTGTGGCGCTGCTGCAGGATGGCAGGCTGCTGGGTGAGAGCTATCAGAATACCGGGCTGACCCATAGCCAGACTTTGCTTTCTATGGCGGAGCATTTGCTCCAAAGCTGCGGCTATTCGCCTAAAGATGTGCAGGCAGTTGCCGTGGCGGCCGGTCCGGGCAGCTTTACCGGTGTGCGCATCGGCGTGGCGGCGGCAAAGGGCTTTGCCTGGG
>CAZLLC010000138.1:0-5259 GCA_964560245.1 uncultured Oscillospiraceae bacterium
TATTTCCAAAAAGTACGGCGCGGACACCGCCTGGAAGTGGGTATCCAACGGCGCGGACGGCTATACCATTGAGGAAGCTGAGCGGGAATATCCCGGTACTGATGTAATTATGACCCTGAAGGCGGACACCGAGGACGAAAAATATTCCCGTTTCTTAGAGGAGTACGAGATCCGCTCTCTGGTGAAAAAGTATTCCGATTATATCCGCTATCCCATCCGGATGGAGGTCAGCAAATCCCGCCTGAAGGAGGACTGCCCCGAGGACAAGCCGGAATATGAAAGCTATATGGAAGAGGACACCCTGAATTCTATGGTGCCCATCTGGCAGCGCAACAAAAAGGATGTGACGGAAGAAGAATACAACACCTTCTACCGGGAAAAGTTCTTTGATTACAACAAGCCTTTGAAGGTTATTCCCTTTAACGCAGAGGGCAGTGTGTCCTTTAAGGCGCTGCTGTATATCCCCTCCAAAGCACCTTATGACTATTACAGCAAGGATTTCCAGGCCGGTCTGCAGCTTTACTCCTCCGGCGTAATGATTATGGAAGCCTGTCAGGATCTGCTGCCGGAGCACTTCTCCTTTGTCCGGGGCGTGGTGGACAGTCAGGATCTTTCCCTGAATATCAGCCGTGAAATGCTGCAGCACGACCGGCAGCTGAAGATCATTGCCCGGGGCATTGAAAAGAAAATCAAGTCTGAGCTGACCGCTATGGCAGAAAACGACCGGGAAAATTACGAGCAGTTTTTTGCCGCCTTTGGCAAGCAGCTGAAGATCGGCACGGTCTCCCAGTACGGCGCCCATAAGGATGCCACCCAGGATCTGCTGCTGTTCTACAGTCACAAGCAGCAAAAGCTGATCAGCTTGAAGGAATATACAGAAGCAATGGCAGAGGGTCAGGAAAAGATCTATTATGCCGCCGGTGAAAACGCAGAGCGCCTGGGCAAGCTGCCCCAGGTAAAGCTTTTGGAAAGCAAGGGCTACGATGTGCTGCTGTTTACCGATGAGGTGGACGAATTTATTCCCCAGACCCTGATGAATTACAGCGAAAAAGCCTTCTGCAATGCCGCCACCGAGGATCTGGGGCTGCAGACGGAGGAAGAAAAAGAACAGCTTCAGGAGAAAACCGAAAAGCTGCAGGGGCTGATCACCTTTGTAAAGGATTCTCTGGGCGAAAAGGTTTCTGAAGTCCGTCTGTCCGGTTCTTTGGGCGATGCGCCGGCTTGTATGGTGCCCGGCGCCGGTATGAGCTTTGAGATGGAAAAGTATATGAAGCGGGTCAATCCCCAGTTCGACTTCCCCAGCCAGCGGATCTTAGAGCTGAATCCGGAGCATCCGGCAGTGCAGGCCATGGAGGAAAAAATGATCTCTGATCCGGAGACCGGCAAGGATTATGCAAGCCTTCTGTGCTGCCAGGCACAGCTGATGGCAGAGCTTCCCCTGGAAGATCCTGCCGCCTACACCGCTTTGGTGTGCAAGCTGATGAAATAATTTTAAGACAGTTGCTATTTTTGTGCCGGGGATATATAATGGATGTACTGATAAAACGGTATCAGAAGCAAAAATCAAAGGAGCAGCTATGATCGAAACACTTCAGCTACAGCCCGGCATATATTTGCGGTGCTTTACAGATAAACGGTTCAAAACCAACAGCATCAGCTTGCAGCTGGTGCGTCCTCTGTGCCGGCAGGAGGCATCTGCCAATGCCTTGATCGCGGCAGTGCTGCTGCGCGGCACAAAGAACTATCCGGATCTGCGGGATATGACGTTGCATCTGGACGACCTTTACGGCGCGTCGGTGGGCTCGCTGGTGCGCCGTGTGGGGGATTATCAAACCACCGGTATCGGCTGCAGCTTCACAGAGGATCGCTTTGCGCTGTCCGGTGACAAGATCCTGGAACCGATTATGGAGTTTATACGGGAGCTTATCCTGTTTCCCCGATTGGAAAACGGCGTTTTTTGCGCAGACTTTGTGGAGAGTGAAAAACGGAATATGCTCTGCGCTATGGAAGCGCAGAAAAATGATAAGCGCAGCTATGCCGCGGCACAGCTTATGAAATATATGGGCTCGGCGGATCCTATAGGCATTCCCCGGATCGGCGAACCGGAGCAGGCGAAGGCTTTGGAGCCGGTTGGTCTGTATGAGCATTATCAGCAGATCCTGCGGCAGAGCCGTATAGAGCTTTTTTATGTGGGCAGCCGGGATATAAACCAGCTCCGTCCTTTGGCAGAGCGCATATTCCACGGGATAGAAAGAGATTATGTAAACCTTCCGGAGCAGACCCCCTTCCACGACGGCGGTAAGGTCCGTCGGGAGGAACAGCTGGAGGTGACCCAGGGAAAGCTTCAGATGGGCTTTTTGTCACCGTCAACCATCAATACACCGGATTTTGTACCGATGCAGGTGTTAAATACGGTTTTTGGCGGCGGAATGACCAGTAAACTGTTTATGAACGTACGGGAGAAAATGTCACTTTGTTATGACATCGGTTCTTCCTACCAAGGCGGCAAGGGCATTCTGACTGTTGGCGCCGGTATGGACTGTGATATGGCAGAAACAGTTGAAAAGGAAGTGTTACGTCAACTTGATCAATGCCGCCAGGGCAGCATCACCCAGCAGGAGCTGGAGAGTGCCCGGCTTGCGCTGATCAGTTCTTTGCGGACAACACACGACAGTCCCGGAGCAATTGAAAACTATTATGCCACCTCCGCCCTGAGCGGCTTGAAGCTGACGATTCCGGAGTATATCCGTCAGGTTCAGGAAGTGACGGTTTCCAAGGTTGCGGAGGCGGCGCAAAAGCTGGAGCTGCACAGTGTGTACACTTTAAAGGGGGTGGCAGAATGAAGCGGATTCATTACCCCAAGCTGGACGAGCAGGTTTGGTGGGGGAAGCTGCCCAACGGACTGTCTGTTGCCGTTATTCCACGGGAGGGTTTTTCTCAAAAGACTGCTTATCTGGCAGTGGGCGCCGGATCGTTGCACCGAAGGTTTACGATGGACGGTGTTTCTTATGAAGCGCCTATGGGCGTTGCCCATTATTTGGAGCATAAGCTGTTTGATATGCCCGGCAGGGATATTTCCGCGGAATTCGCGGCAATGGGCGCATCGGTGAATGCCTTCACAAGCTATGATATGACAGCATATTATTTCACCTGTACGGAAAATTTTGAGCCCTGCCTACAGCTACTGCTGGATTTCGTGACCAAGCCTTATTTTACAGAAGAAAGTGTTCAGAAGGAGCAGGGGATCATCGGTCAGGAGATCGATATGAACGAAGATTCTCCGGAGACAAGGATCTTTGAAAATCTGGCCGGTGGGATGTATGAAAATCATCCTGTTTATGAGCCCATATTAGGCACCCGTCATACCATTGCTCAGATCACACCGCAGGTGCTGTATGACTGCCATAAGGCGTATTACCGTCCTGAAAATATGCTGCTGTGTGTGCTGACCGATACAGATCCGCAAAAGATCCTGGAAATGGCGCGGGAGCTTACGGCTTCAATGGAATGTCCCAATGTGCAAATGCAAGATGCCTGGCAGGAATCGCCCCAATGCTTGCAGCCGGTGATCCGGCAGGAAATGGAAGTGGCCCGTCCGATGTTCCAATTGGGCTTCAAGTGTGATTCGGTTGGAACAGGGGAAGAAGCGGTGTATCAGGAATTTGTGGGCGATCTGGCAGCGGAGGCGCTGTTTGGAGAATCCTCAGAATTATACCTGCAGATGTATGAGCAGGGGCTGATCGACCCGTCTTTTGGCGGCGGACTGGACACGGTGCAGGGGATGGCAATGCTCTCTGCCACCGGCGACAGTGATGACCCGGAAGCTATCCGGGACAGGATCCTGGAGCAAGCGGGAAGGATCGTCCGGGAGGGTATTGCGCAGCCGGATTTCCTGCGGATGAAACGCAGCACCTTAGGCGGCAGGATCCGCAGCCTGGACAGCTTTGATTCCACCTGCTTCCGGGTTTGCGCCTATCATTTTATGGGCTTTGATTATTTCCGTTTCCCGGAAGTTTACGAACAGGTTCGGGCAGAGGACGTTCAGGCGTTTATTGCCCAAAATATAACACAGCAGCGCTGCTGTCTGTCTGTGATCGAACCAAAGGAGGTTATGCTATGATGTTAAACAGTGCCATCACGTTCCCCGGCTTGGGGCTTGAGTTTGATCCGCCCAGAGGCTTTACCGTGCCGGGTACGGATTTTATGATCTACTACTACGGCGTGATCATTGCCGTGGGCTTGGTGCTGGCGGTGACCTACGGTTTGAGGCGGAGCAAGCAGTTTGGATTGAAGCAGGATGATATTTTGGACGGTGTGCTGTGGATCGTGCCCTTTGCCATCATCTGCGCCCGGGCGTACTATTGCGTTTTTGAGTGGCAGAACCGCTATGCCGATGACCCGCTTTCTGTGTTTTCTATCCGTGACGGCGGTCTGGCCATTTACGGCGGTGTGATCGGCGCGGTCATTGGCGTGATCGTTTTCTGCAAGATCAGGAAGATCAGCCTGCCTGCGGTACTGGATCTGATGGCGCTGGGCTTTTTGATCGGACAGTCCATCGGTCGCTGGGGCAATTTTATGAACCGGGAAGCCTACGGCGCGGAAACAGACTGGTTTTTGCGCATGGGACTGACGGTGAACGGAATTGAAAAATTTTATCACCCCACCTTTTTGTATGAATCTGTTTGGAATGCTGTCGGCTTTGTGCTGCTGCATTTCCTGTCCAAAAAGCGGAAGTATGACGGTCAGATCGCTTTGGGCTATGCGGCCTGGTACGGTCTGGGCAGAACCTTTATCGAGGGTCTGCGGATGGACAGCCTCTATCTTGGACCCTTCCGGGTCAGTCAGCTGTTGGCGGCGGTGAGCTGCCTTGCGGGTGTGGTCACACTGCTGATTATGGCTTTGCGTCCTCACGATCCGGCGAAGCTGTTTGTAAACCGGGTGGCAGCAATGGAAGCAGCAGCTCCGGCTGCAGAAGAACAGCCTGAAGAACCGGACGAAGAGATCCCCGCCGAAGATGTAACTGAATAAACAACGGGCAAGCTGCGGAATTAAAACTGCAGCTTGCCTTTTTGCGTTAGATTATTGTTTGGTGGAGTATTTGTAGGGACCGGCGTCTCCCCGCCCGCGGGACGGGAAACCCGTCCCCTACATTTCCGTAGGAGCACCGCTCCTGCGGTGTCCGCGGGCACCCGAGGACGGGTGTCCCTACAATAATTTTACAAATTACGCTGTTAGTATCTGTAAACAAAATGGAATTAT
>CAZLLC010000139.1:0-5168 GCA_964560245.1 uncultured Oscillospiraceae bacterium
CGGTTCTGTAGCTTCCGGTTCTGTTTCGCCCGCAAAGCTGATCATATGACCGTCGTAGCGGAAGCCGCCGGTGACAGATACAGTGCCATCTGCCACAGCTGCGACGCCACCGCTGTTGGTATTGGCAAAGCCGGTCTTGACTGTTGCCTCGCTTAAATCGAAGATCTGATTTGAGCCGCCCTCCAACCGGATATTGGAGACAGTGACTGCATGTCTGTCATAGGTGCCGTCTTCCAGCTGGGTGTTCCACTCAGGACCGCCGAAAATAGCAAAGCCAAAGCCGGGTAATTCACCGTCTACCAGATAATCGTCCAGAGGCAGCTGCACCGCTGTCTTGGTTCCGGCATTTACATTGACCAAGTCCGTATAAGCCTCATGGGCATTGCCGTCAAAGTCGTAGCGGTAGAAGCGCACACCAATAGGATCGGTAGAATTGCCCAGGGTGGTGATCTGCATATCCATACAGATATAGGTGGGGATTTTCTCAGTTAAGGTGATCTTGTGACCGTCATAACGGAAGCCGTTTGTGATCACGATAGCTCCATTTTCAACGGTTGCCACGCCGTTGCCGTTGGCATTGGTATAGCCTGTGCCGTTTTTACCGCTGGTCACAACCGCACAGTTCAGATCCACGGTGTTATGCACAGCACCCTCAATGCGGGCATTGGTGATCTTCAAGGTGTGTCTGTCATAGGTGCCATCTTCCAGCTGGGTGTTCCACTCAGGACCGCCAAAGACAGCAATGCCCAAGCCCTCGGGAATGACACCGTCTACCATATACTTTTCGGCGTTCAGCCGCACTGTGGTGGTGGTTCCGGCCTTTACGACGACCTTTTCTGCACCGTCATTGATGCTGCCCTCAAAATCATGGGGGAAGAAGCCGATTTCAACATCCTCTGTAGAATCGCCCAGGGTGGTAAACAGCACATCCAGGCAGATATAAACGCCTTCGCCGGTGGGTGTTTCGGGTGTTTGCACGCCATCGGTTGTATCCTGAACCTCATAGTCTGCTGCTGCCGTATAGTAGCTGTAAGCCGCTGCCATCAGGTTCTTAACCGTATCATCCTGCGCCTTGTTATAGCTGCGGATAAAGTACCAGATGGGTGCATACTGGGCAGACAGTGTGCCCGTTCCGTCAGTTACTTCCACCGTAAGAAGATTGCTCATATCCTGCGGATTGATCCCGGATACCTCAATGTAGTACATACCGTCCTTTTCTACAGGCTCGTATTCCACACCGTCGACGGTGAAGGTGTAACCATCCACTGCGCCGTCAGCTATAAAATAGAAACGCACAGCGGTCTTGGACAGGTAACGCAGGGAGGTGCCGTACAGGGTGATGCCATCTACACCGCCGGCAACGCCGATGGCAGGAGATTCAGCAGGAACTGCATGGGCAGGTGTGATCTCATAGCCGGTATTGGCCAGGGAGCTTTCCCTGTAATCAAAGTACTTCTGCGCCCACGCGCCCATATTCAGCAGCTCTAAGCACAGCTGTTTTGTATCCTCATCATATTCGCCCTCGATGACCGCAACCAGATAGTCACGGAGGGTGTAATTCTTCACAACAGAGCCTTCAAAGACGGTGTGCTTCAGCGACAGCTTGATATTTTCTGTCATCTGCGCCACAGCCATTTCCGCCTGGGTATGATACAAGCCGTTTTCAGCCGTAGACATCTGGCTAAGCTTGAAGGGCTGCTTCTCATTGCCATAAGTCAGTGATCCGGAAATGGAAGCTGCATAGTTTTCAGGAACATTGCCCCACAGATGCAGGATCAGATCCGAGCCCAGGGACATAGACTGGGAAATATATGGGGTTTTCTCTTCCTTCGCTTCAATTTTATAGGAAGCAAAGCCGCAATTATTTTTTTCGTCAAACGCCATATACCGGACGGTATAAACGCCCTCCTCTGCTACAAAGCTTCCGTCTGTAACCGGCATATTCACACCTTCAGGATCGAACACATAATAAACCACGGTACAATCGGTCGTGATGTTATCGGTTACCTGTGCCTCGGCTATAGCTACGGTTTCACCGGGCTTTACAGCTTCTGTATGCTCCAGCAGGGTAATCGTCGGCGCTTCTCCATCTACTGCAGTGATCGTATAGATGTGCCGGCCTGTATTATTCTTGCCGTCCTTCGTCGTGTAGAGGATCGTATATGTGCCATCTTTTTCCAATACAAAAGCCGTATCCTTCGAGGCATCCTGGGTTCCGTCCAGCGCTACGCCGTTTTCATCGGTCACCACTGTACCGTCCGGATCTGTCACCTTCAAGGTCACTGTTGCCACCGGATCCAGCACATCGTAAACGAACGGGCCTTTCAGCTGCTGCTTATCGCCTTGATATACGGTTCCGGACAGCGCGTTTCCAATAAACTGGGGCGCAGTACTGTCTTTTGTGGCATTATTTAACTTCTGACCGTTCAGGGTCTGTACTACAAACTGGGAGGAACCGGTTACACCTGAAAACTCAACAGCAAAACGGGCAACAGAGTCGGTAAAGCCGGTAAATTCGCTGCCATCCAGGAATGTTTTCACTTTAAGCTGCATATCTGTCTCCGGCGTTACAATGCCTGTATCGCTGGAAAAAGCCAATGAATAAGAAGTGCTGACAAAGCTCGTCGTTTCCGTCAATTGTGTTTCCTCGCCGTCATTGACGGAAAACGCAACGCCACTGTCATTTTTGATATAGGACAGCTTCACCTGTTTTCCGCTCATAATGTCTGTCAAATAGATAGAGATCTTATTGTAAGTAACGGTGCTTCCACCCTGGAACGCGAAGCTCAGCTGCTTCACCTGAACAAAATTCACAAAATCCAGCGTTGTATCCTTGCTGAAGCTATAAGTGGTTTTTGTACTTGCGGTTTTACCCGTGGCTGCTCCTGTGGACGCAACAAAATATTTGCTTAAGTCCACAGTATTCAGTATGGTTTTAACCTTCACAACCGTGGCTGTATAGGATTTCTCGCAGACCTTTCCGTCTACAGTCAACCGGTAGGTCACCGTAACAGCGCCTTCTGTTGCAGGGGTATACGTTCCATTTGCAACCGCTGTTTCGCTGCTGCCGTTTTCCGTAACATATACATCCATGGCGGTCAAAACGCCTTTTCCGGAAGAAAAGTCATAGCCGTAAAGGGTCGGCAGCTGATAGGTTGTGCCCAAAACAAAGTAATCCTGCATGGGGACGGTATCGTACACCTGGGGCTGGGTGGTGCGGTTTGCTGTCACCGTAAAGGTTTCCACCGCAGTGGAAATATAGTCCTGGGCAGTAACGGTAACTTCCCACTGCCCTTCTGCCATAGGCGTAAAGGTATAGGTTTCGGGGTCGATCTCCACCTCGTCACCGGTTGCAGTATTTTTTGCCACGATGCTGTAGGAAACATTGCCGGAAGCATTTGCGCAATTAATGCCGGAAAGCACCTGAACAGGCGCGCCGATGTCCGTTTCCGAAATCACATCCAGGAGCGTGATCTGCAGGCTGTCGCCAACCACTGCATTGACACTGACGGATTTTGTAGCTGTATTGCCGGAACTGTCTTTTGCTGTATACTCTATGACATACACACCGGCTTGAGTGGGTGTGAATTTGCCGTCTTCCACAGGCATATTCACGCCATAGCTCCGATGATACACCTTCACCGTGGTTTCCACATTTCCATCGCAGCCGTCAATAGCGGATGCCGCAAAAACCGGATAGGGCTTGTCTACCAGCGCCACAGGAAGTGCGTTCTGCGCATAGCCGGTGTTGACCGTAATGATGGGCGCGCTTTGATCGTCAGCGCTGAAGCTGCTGCTTCCGTTGATGGTAGAAATGGTAAAATTACAGGTCGAAGACTGATAATTGGAAGCAAAAACAGACAGCTTTACCTGTCCGGTGGTAAAGCCCTCCCACAGCTCCGTACCAAAATAAGACGCATCATCCAAATCTACCACAAGCTGTTTGGCGTGGCTATAGGTTTCCCGGTCTGCATACAGTGCCTTTTCTTCATAGTCGAAATACAGTGCCAAACAGGTATCTTCACTACTTTTCGGCTCACCGCTCAAAGAATAATCCACCGCTGCGCCATAACCGTAGCTGTCATTAATATGCACTTTCATATTGGCTGGATCGTTTTCAATACCGATCTGGGGTTGATCAGCAGCGCCGGCAGTTACATAAATATGACCGCTCGCCCAATCATCAGTAAAATGATTCAAGCTGATGGTAATATAATTGTCTTCATCATACAGATCCGTCAAACGGATTTTGACTCTGGTGGCATCCGCCACACCGATCTTAGTAGGATTGAACTGCATATTTACCAGCTGCACATCCTTTGATGCTGCGGACAGATCCAGGATCTCATTATAGATAAACACATCTTTTTGCGCCAAAGCTACCTGGATATTGCCGTCTTTTATCGTTGCTGACGAAGCAATATCATCAACCTGTAAAACAGATTTTACAGTCGATGATGCCAACGCTCCAACGCCTATGCATCCAATAACCAGCGTTATACAGATACACACAATCAGCACCCGGAAGATCGATTTATTTTTAAACATCGTCCCTCATCCTTTCTCCTTGAAAAAATCTTGATTATGGATTCTTTGCAGAGCCAAAAACGCATATTGTCGCTTTTATACTTTTACAAATATCATCTTATCATAAATTGCGTGTGTATGCATTGATTAAATTCTTAATATCTTGTATAAAAGTTTCAATTTAGTGGGTTTTTACGAAAAAATGCTATGAGGGCTGTTGCAATAACCAACAAATTGCCGAATGAATGGGTAGTACCTTGTAACAGTAAAACTATATTATTTCATACGCAGAAACAATAAAGAATGTCGTCCTGAGCGAAGCGAAGGATCTACGCACTATGATTTACATTGGTACGCAACGAACTGCGAAGATCCTTCGTCGCTGTGCTCCTCAGGACGACACGGAGTGATCGGGAGATTATGCTTATTGGAAAGGTCACTCCCTCAGTCAAAAATCGGTTCCGAAGTGCCGATTTTTGCCAGCTCCCTCAAAGAGGGAGCTATAAATGGGGCTGTATCACAAAGGTAAAGCCATCCATATTGAGCCGTAGGGACACCCGTCCCCGGCAATGTCATTAAGTTAAGGCATACTATCGAAAAAGCGATGTCATTCCGAGCCAGTGCGCACACTGGCGTGGGAA
>CAZLLC010000140.1:0-5095 GCA_964560245.1 uncultured Oscillospiraceae bacterium
TGCCTTACCGCTTGGCGACATCCCAATGAAATGCTGCCCGGATCCGGACACACGGGGTATTATAACACGCCATTATTTGTTTTGCAATACTTTTTATTCATTCTTTTTATAAAAATTTCCGGTCAACCTCTTGTAAAATGCGATCTTTTGGCGTATACTCTAATAATGAAATGAATGGAAAGAGAGGAAAATAGCTATGGAATTGATTTCTGTACGCGATCTTTTTAAGAACACAGATTCTTATATCGGTAAGAAAATTGAAGTCGGCGGCTGGGTGCGTTCCATTCGTGCCAGCAAACAGTTTGGCTTTATCGTTCTCAATGACGGTACTTATTTTACCCCTGTTCAGGTGGTTTATCACGATACGATGGAAAATTTCCAGGAGATCTCCAAGACCAATGTGGGTGCGGCGCTGATCGTGAAGGGCACTTTGGTTGCAACCCCTGATGCCAAGCAGCCTTTTGAGATCCAGGCGGAGGAAGTGACTGTTGAGGGCGCGTCCACACCGGATTACCCCCTGCAGAAGAAGCGGCATACCTTGGAGTTCTTGCGGACCATGACCCATCTGCGTCCCAGAACCAACACCTTCCAGGCGGTATTCCGTGTCCGCAGCCTGATCGCTTTTGCCATCCATCAATTCTTCCGTGAGCGGGACTTTGTATATGTGCATACCCCCCTGATCACCGGCTCTGACTGTGAGGGCGCAGGTGAGATGTTCCAGGTCACCACCATGGATCTGGCAAATGTGCCTATGACTGAGGACGGCAAGGTGGATTTCACTCAGGATTTCTACGGCAAGCCCACCAACCTGACTGTTTCCGGTCAGCTTAACGGCGAGACCTTTGCAATGGCGTTTAAGAATATCTACACCTTTGGTCCGACCTTCCGGGCGGAGAATTCCAACACGACCCGTCACGCCGCGGAATTTTGGATGATCGAGCCGGAGATCGCTTTTGCGGATCTTGCTGACGATATGCGTCTGGCAGAGGATATGATCAAGTATATCATTGCCTATGTGCTGGAGAATGCCCCGGAAGAAATGGCATTTTTTAATCAGTTTGTGGATAACGGTCTGCTGGAGCGGCTGAACAATGTGCTGAACTCCGATTTCGGTCACATCACCTATACCGATGCCGTCGCCCTGCTTGAAAAGCACAACGACAGCTTTGAATATCCGGTACACTGGGGCTCTGACCTGCAGACCGAGCACGAGCGTTACCTGACAGAGGTGATCTTCAAAAAGCCTGTGTTCGTTACTGACTATCCCAAGGAGATCAAGGCTTTCTATATGAAGCTGAATCCCGACGGAAAGACGGTTGCCGCTATGGACTGCCTGGTACCCGGCATTGGCGAGATCATCGGCGGCTCTCAGCGTGAGGACGACTATGAGATCCTGAAAAACCGCATCGAGGAGCTGGGTATGAAGCCGGAGGACTACGGCTTCTATATGGATCTGCGGAAGTACGGCTCTGCCCGTCACGCCGGATTCGGCCTGGGCTTTGAGCGCTGCGTGATGTACCTGACCGGTATGGGCAACATCCGGGATGTACTGCCCTTCCCCAGAACCGTGGGTAACTGCGAACTGTAACTGCAAATGACGCTGTCTCATTCATTTTGAGACAGCGTTTATTAATTTTATATGAGTTTCGCAACGTTTTTCTTGTAATATATACAGAATTATAGTATACTGTGTCAAAATAAGTGCTTGGGGGTGCAGGGAATGCTTTTGGAAAATATCTTGTTCTTCGGTTTGTTCCTGGTGATGCTGGCAATGCTGTTGTTTATTCCGAAAACAAAGCAGACCCGGCGCTTTGGTGTGACTGTGCTGGCGACAGCTTTGCTCTTGGAGCTGTTTGTGTTTAATTTTCATTCCTATCATCTGATTTTTGGTGACTACGAAAAGCAAACGCTGGATCTTTCACAAGCCAGTATTACCGGAAATTACCAGCCCAATGCTGACGGCACACTGAAGATCACAGATAATGCCACCATTGAATATAAAAATATTGGTACGCAGATAGGAACTGTTTACTTCGATGTGGATTGGCAGACATCGGATGGACAGACCCAATGCCAGTATGTGGAAGCTGTGTTTGACTTTATGGACGAAACGCAATCTGCATACTACCGAAGCAATATAGCCGAAGGTACCGTCGTTAACGGAGCGCCCAGAAGCAACACCGTTGTGATGGCGCTGTCCGGAGAGGTCAGCCATATGCGTGTGGAACTGACGACCCAGGAGGGGACTTCTGTGACCCTTAAGCAGATCGCTGTTAATGCTCCTGTGCCGTTTCACTTTTCTATCCTGCGGCTGTTGCTGATCGTTTTAATCCCGCTGGCGTTGTACGCATTGCTGGAATTTCCGGCGTTTACTGACAGCGTACTTAAAAGAAAACATATTTTAAATACGGTGGTTATCTGTATCACTGCTGTGTTGGTGCTGATCGCCTTTGCAATTACAGCCTGTATGAGCTTTGAGCCCGGGGTGGATTACGGGAGCCGGTTCCAGGCTGAAAGCGGCAATCAGATCACACAGAAGATCGTAGATGCCTTTACTGCCGGACAGGTGGAATTGCTACAGACGCCGTCACAGGAGCTTTTGGCGCTGGAAAACCCCTACGATTGGAGCCTGCGGTACAGTACTGGCGTAACAGCGCTGTGGGATCATCTGCTGTATGAAGGAAAGTACTATTCCTACTACGGTATTGCACCGGTACTGCTGCTGTATTGGCCTTATCATCAGCTGACGGGCTATTATTTCCCGGCGGCAGAGTCGATTCTGCTGTTTGGCGCGATAGGTATCATTTTCCTGTCGGCCTTGTTTATAGATCTGATAAAAAAATTCTTCCCCAGGCTGCCTGTGAATCTTGCGGTGTTCAGCTTGCTGATTCTACAGGCTTCCTCCGGCATATGGTACTGCTTTGCATATGATAATTTCTATGAAATAGCTCAGTCCTGCGGCTTTATGTTTACCTGTGCTGGCTTCTATTTTTTACTTCGTTCCGGCGTGGTGGGGGCGGGCGAAATTCGAAAGCCGTCCCTGATCCTGTCCTCCTTCTGCTTGTCGATGGCTGTGTTATCCAGACCCACCCTGGCGCTGTATTGCGTTGTGGCACTCCTTTTCCTGGTTTTTGGCTTTGTGAAGCTTTGGAAAGGATCCGAAGCTGTTGGCAGAAAGAAAACACTGCAGGCTGTGGGATATTGGACGGCCGCACTGACCTGCTATGTGATCATCGGCGGCATTCAGATGCTGTACAATTACCTGCGGTTTGGAAATATTTTGGATTTTGGCATTCAGTATTCCCTGACGATCAATGATTTTACAAAAGCGCAGTATCATACGGATTTTGCAGCCATTGGATTTTGGAATTTCCTGTTTGCCTTTCCAAAGATAGAATTGGAGTTTCCGTTTATTTTTTCCAATTTCTCTGATCTGTCTGTCAACGGTTATTACTTTGTCGCTAATACCAACGCCATCGGTCTGTTTTGGCGTGCGCTTCCTATGTTTTGGTATTTGGGGGCGGTATCGGTCTGCAAGCAGCTGGATAAGACTAAAAAACTATCCGCATTGCTGTTGATCGGCTCCTGCTGTGTGGCGGCACCGCTGATTATTATTTTCTCCATTTGGGAGAGCGGCTATGGTGTTCGTTACAGTGCGGATTTTGCTTGGCAGATGGTGATTGGCGCAATGATGATTTCCTTTTTCCGGTATACATCTATGGAAGAAGACCCTTATAAGGCGGATCGCCGGCAGATGATGATTCGTTTTTATGCTGCTTCAGCCATAGTGGCACTGGTGGTGAATTTTGCGCTGATCTATGATTATCTGCCCTTGGAAAAACTGGCAGAAAGCCGGCATTATGTGATCGAAAGTGTATTTGAGTTCTGGAAATAGATATAAGGAGTATTTGTTATGAAGCTGTATCTTGTAATTCCGTGTTATAATGAGGAAGATGTCCTGCCGGAAACAGCTTCCCGGCTGAAGGAAAAGTACAGGGCGCTGCAGGCGGCCGGAAAAATTTCAGCCGATAGTCGGATATGCTTTGTCAATGACGGATCCAAGGACAGAACCTGGCAGATCATCACCCAGCTTCATCGGGAGGATCCCGTATTCTCCGGTATCGATCTGGCACGAAACCGAGGTCACCAAAACGCACTGCTGGCAGGGCTTATGACGGTGAAAGACGACTGCGATGCCGCGATCAGTATGGATGCGGATCTACAGGATGATATCAACGCCATTGACGAAATGGTGGAGCAGTATCTTGCTGGCTATGATGTGGTATACGGTGTCAGAAATGACCGAAAGACCGACACGGCGTTTAAACGCACCACGGCGCAGATGTTTTATAAGCTAATGCAACTGATGGGCGTAGATGTGATTTACAATCATGCCGATTATCGCCTGATGAGCCGCCGTGCATTGGAAGGGTTGGCGTCTTTCAAGGAGGTCAATTTGTTTCTGCGTGGGATTGTTCCTATGGTGGGATACAAGAGCACCCAGGTGCAATATGCCCGTGGTGAGCGGTTTGCCGGAGAGTCAAAATACCCGCTGCGGAAGATGCTGTCCCTCGCTTTTGAGGGGGTAACATCACTTTCAATTAAACCTATCCGAATGATCAGTGCTGTGGGCCTGCTGATGTTTGTCGTTAGCTTAGCGATCCTGGTCTATTCGCTGGTACAGTACTTTTTGGGAGAAACGGTTCGTGGTTGGGCATCTATTGCAGTGTCCATATGGGCCATTGGCGGCTTACAGCTGTTGGCGATCGGTGTAGTCGGGGAGTACATTGGCAAGATCTATCTTGAAACCAAGGAGCGTCCCAGATACATCATACAAGATTATCTGAAATAAGGAAGGACTGCAGGCTGTCGGAGCCGCGACCGGATCGCCCGCAGGCGATTGGCAGCGAAGCTGACAGGGGGCGTGTCTTACCGTATAGGATACAACACTCCCTCCTTACCTCACTCAAAGAGGGAGGTAAGGACGCACGATTTGTAAAGCTTTAGATGAAACAGGGAAGTAGGGAACGGCCTGTGTGCCAATGTCACTAAGTTAAGGAAAAGTGTAAACATTGCACAGCACCCTTAGCTCCCC
>CAZLLC010000141.1:0-5069 GCA_964560245.1 uncultured Oscillospiraceae bacterium
CATCGATCTCATCGAGCATACAGAACGGCGTGGGACGGACCTTCAAAATTGCAAAGTACAGTGCGATGGCAACGAATGCCTTTTCACCGCCGGACAGCAGTGTGATGGTTTTCAGCTGCTTTCCGGGAGGCTGCACACGGATCTCGATGCCGCAGGTCAGGGGCTCCTCGGGGTTTTCCAGTACCAGCTGACCCTTACCGCCGCCAAACATCTCCTGGAAGGTCTGACCGAAGTATTCATCGATCTTCTTAAACTCGGTGACGAAGATGGCGGTCATTTCCTGAGTGATCTCCCGGATGATGCCCTCCAGCTCCTTCTTGGAGTTCAGCACATCGTCACGCTGACCGGTCAGGTATGTATACCGCTCGTTCACACGGACGTATTCTTCAATAGCGCCTAAGTTGGGTGTACCCAGATTGCTGATGGAACGCTTCAGCTCCGCAATGCGCCGTGTACCGGCAGCCACGGATTCGATGTGCCCCCGCTTGTCCTGGGCCGTACCGGGGGTCAGACCGTAGGTCTCCCACAGACGGTCGATGGTGTTGCGCTCCTCGATGGCGGTGGTTTCCTTTTTGTTCTCCAAAAGGGCACAGGCACTTTCCATCTTCAGGATGTCCTTGTTCTTCTCCTGAATTTCTGTTTCCTTTTTGGACTTTTCCGCTTCAGTATCCGCGTATTGCTGCTGGGCAGTCTTCATAGCGCCGCGGATCTCGTCGGTCTTTTGGTCATTATCCTGCTGACGGTTTTGGAGCTGACGGATCTGTTCCTGCAGACGCAGATTATCCTGACGGATGGCTTCAATATCCTGCAGCTTCTTTTCCCGGTCGCCTTCAGCAGCCGTTGCCAGGATCCGCAGATCCGCGATATGACTCAGGGCGGTGGTGCGCTCTGCCTCCATAGCCGCCATTTCTGTCCGCAAAGTAGATATCTCGTCGGTGATCTTTGCCACCTGCTCCTCCGCATCCACCTGAGAGCCTTCCAGCAGGCTCAGCTCCTGACGGGTCTGCTCCAACTGATCGGTGAACACCCGGATCTGACCACGGATGCCTGCCATCTGCTCATTGTCCAGATTCCGGCGGCGCTCTAAGGAATCCATTTCCTGACGGGCAGCGCTGTAGGCCTCAGAAATGGCCTGCAGCCAGATCTGGTGCTGCTTGACCTGCCCGTCCAGGGTCAGCGCCTGCTTTTCCTGCTGGGACAGCTGCTCCCGGGCAGCAGTCAGCTGGAATTCCACCTGATCGGCGGCACGGCGTGCCTCCTGATATTCTTCCTCCAGCTTTTGCAGTTTTTCGGTCAGTTCCTTTTCCTGCCTGGTCAGCCGTTCCAGTTCGTTGGCACGGCTGAGAATACCGGCCTCCCGGCTGACAGAACCGCCGGTCATAGAGCCGCCGGCATTGAGCACCTGACCGTCCAAAGTGACGATCTTAAACCGATTATTGTATTTTTTCGCCATAGAGATGGCCTGATCGATGGTTTCTGTGATGACGATGCGTCCCAACAGATTTTCCATCACATCTTTATAGATCTTATCAAAGGACACCAGCTCAGCGGCAATACCTACGAAGCCGGCGCAGTTTTCCAGTCCCTTTTCATCTAAGCTTCTGCCACGGATGGCAGTGAGCGGCAGGAATGTAGCACGACCGCCACCGGTGCGCTTTAAGAAGGAAATGGCCGCTTTGCCGTCCTGCTCATTGCCCACAACGATCTGCTGCATAGCACCGCCCAAGGCGATCTCGATGGCAACTGTATATTCATCCTCCGTGCGGATCAGCTGGGAGATGGGACCGTGGATGTTTTTCAGGGCGCCGTGCTTTGCCTCCTGCATCACCATCCGCACAGACTTCTGATAGCCCTCGAAGTCCTGCTCCATTGCCCGGAATACCCGGGTCTTGGCCTTGATGCTGTCCAGCTCACTGTGCATTTTCTGCACCTTTTCAGACAGCTCCTCTGCCCGCTTGGAACGGGTAGACTGCCGCAAAGTATAGCCGGCGATGGCGTTTTGCAGTACGGTTACTTCTTCATTAGCCTTTTTAAGAGCCTCCTCTGCTTCCTGCAAAGCTTGCTCTGCCTCTGCCTTCCGGTCCTCACCGGAGGAAATATCCTTCTGCAGCAGCTCTGCCCGGGCTGCGCTTTCGTCCATACCGATCTGAAGGCTGCGCAGGTCTGCTTCACGGGAGGCAAGGTCAGCCGTCAGCCGCACCTCGCTTCCCCGCAGCTGCATAAACTGCCGGGTAATACCCTGGGCATTGGCGGTCATTTCCGCCAGCTGCTTCTGCAGGTCTTCGGCAACAGTATTTTTCTGCTGCAGCTCCTGTTTGATCAGGTCGATACGGCTCTGCGCCTGCTCCATCTGGGCAGCGATACCGGTGCTCCGATCCTCCTGACCCTGCATATCCTCCTGATTACGGCGGATATTTTCCTCATTATTGCGAATGCCCGCCTCCAGCACGGCGATCTGACCGTCGATCTGCTGATGGGTGCCCTCCAGCATGCTCACCTGAATGCGCAGGTTCTCCACTTCATCGCTGTGGCTGCGCAATTTTTGAGACAGCTGCTCCGTGGCGGCATAAAGGTTTTCCAGATCGTCGTGGGCCTGCTGGCGGACAAAATTGGCGGAAACAAAGTCCTCCTCTGCCTTTTTTGCATCCTGGGAAAGCTTTTCCAGCCGATCCATCCACACAGCAACTTCTACGCCTTGCAGCTCTTCCTTCAGGGTCAGATATTTCTTTGCCTTTTCAGACTGGATCCGCAAGGGCTCCAGCTGCAGCTCCAGTTCAGACACCTTGTCGCCGATACGCAAAAGGTTATCTTCCGTATGACCCAGCTTCCGCTCGGTCTCCTCCTTGCGGTGGCGGTACTTGGAGATACCGGCCGCTTCTTCAAAGATCTCACGGCGGTCCGCGCTCTTTAAGGACAGAATTTCGTCAATACGGCCCTGACCGATGTTGGAATAGCCCTCTCTGCCCAGACCGGTGTCCATAAACATCTCGTGGATGTCACGCAGACGGGCAGACTGGCGGTTAATATAGTATTCACTGTCACCGCTACGGTAATACCGGCGGGTGACCATTACTTCATCGGCATCGTAAGACAGGGCTCTGTCACTGTTGTCTAAGGTCAGCGTTGCCTCGGCAAAGCCTACCGCCACACGCTTTTGGGTACCGCCGAAGATCACGTCCTCCATCTTGGCGCCACGGAGAGTCTTGGTGCTCTGCTCGCCCATAACCCACAGGATCGCATCGGAGATATTGGACTTACCGGAGCCGTTGGGGCCCACGATGGCGGTGATGTCGTCACCGAAGCGGATCAGGGTCTTATCCGGGAAGGACTTAAAGCCCTGTACTTCCAAACTTTTTAAATACACTGCACATTCCTCACAAATAAGGGCACTTTTAAAAATTGCTTTTTCGCATAGCACCCGATAATAAATCAATTTATTATATTCTATAAAATCCCAAAATGCAAGGTTTTCTTTCATATTGATATAAGGGATTTTTTCTGCTGAGCACGCCGTCGCCTGGCAGGTTTTCAGCAGCTGTTATAACCATAGTTTTACACTGCCGTAAGAAACAAGGACCGGCGACTTCAAGACGCCGGTCCTTGCTGTTATTTTTCAGTAACTGTGACAGATTTGATCACCGGCTGCTGCTCATCGGCAATGGCGCCGTTACCGTTAGTGGGTACTGCTTCTGTGCAAATTTTGTCTACGATTTCCAATCCCTCGGTAATTCTGCCAAAAGCCGCATAATCGCCATCAAGATGGGGGCTGGCTTTGTGTATGATAAAAAACTGAGAAGTTGCAGAGTTCATATCGTTGGTTCTTGCCATAGACAGTACGCCTTCCAAGTGGAGCAGATTGTTTTCAAAGCCGTTGGAGGCAAATTCGCCCTTGATTTTCCCAACAGGAGCAGAAGCACTGTTTCCTGCGCCGCCCTGCATCATAAAGCCGGCAATGATCCGGTGAAAGGTCAGCCCTTCATAGAAACCGCTTTGGGCCAGGTCTACAAAGTTTTGGACAGTTACAGGAGCGCTCTTGCCGTAAAGCTCTCCCTTCAGTGTGCCGTAGTTTTCAATTTCAATGGTCACATAGTGGGTGACAACCGCATTTTCCAATGTTTTGCCGTCACCCTTTTCCCCGCTGCCGCAGCCGGTAAATGCAGACACCACCAGCGCAAGCAGCATCACAGCTAAAAGGATTTTTGTAATTGATTTTTTCATATGTTCCTCCATTTTTCATTATTATATTTTTCTAATTCGTTCCACTTACTGCGTCATTTTACATCATGCAGCTGTTGGATGCCTTGCCTCCCGCATTTATGAGGGAGGTGGGCGAGCGTAGCGAGCTCGGAGGGAGTAAAAACAAACTCCCCCAGTCTTATTGCCTAAAATCGGCAATAAGCCAGCCCCCTCTTAAAAGCGGGGGCCAAGGTCCGGTACATTCGTCCATAGTGCACACGATTTCCCAGTTGCCGTAAATGGTAACTCCTACGTTTTTTTTGAAAACATACCACTAATGTCCCATATTTCTATTATAATATCGGTGTCAACCCGATTTTTCTTCAAATAATGCTTGACTTTTGCCCCTACGGGTGCTAAAATGTGTAAGCCGCATTGAATAGGCTCAAGCTGGGTCATTATGGCTCACGCCTTTAGAGCGAGACTACACAATATAAAGTAGGTGAAAACAAATGAAAGCAGTTATCGTGACCGGTGGCAAGCAGTACACCGTGGCCGAGGGTGATGTCCTGTACATCGAGAAGCTGGAGGCCGAGGCTGAGTCCACCGTGAAGTTTGAGCAGGTCCTGGCAGTCCTGGACGGCGAGAACTCCAAGATCGGCGCTCCTGTTGTTGAGGGCGCTGCCGTCGAAGCCAAGGTCATCAAGAATGGCAAGGGCAAGAAGATCCACATTCTGAAGTACAAGCCCAAGAAGGGTGAGAAGAAGAAGATCGGTCATCGCCAGCCCTACACCAAGGTCGAGATCACCAAGATCGCTCTGTAATTGAAATTATGACAAGATGCGAATTTTTTACCGAGGACGAGCGGATCACCGGATTCACCGTCTCCGGTC
>CAZLLC010000142.1:0-5007 GCA_964560245.1 uncultured Oscillospiraceae bacterium
GCAGGCGGCGACGGCGTTCATGTTACTATGGCGGAAAGCAACGCTGCTTACAATGCAGACTGGAGTCTGGAGTATGCGCCTCTGACTGCTGATGCCTACCGTGTGATCCGTGACGGCGTGGAGACCAATATCGGTCAGGTTGGCCGTGGCACTCTGGTGAAGTTCAGCGCAACAGAAGGCTATATCAAGCATTCCGGCTGGTGTGTCAATGACTTCACAGCACAGACCACCGATATCTTTATTATTGAAGGTTTCTGGAAGCATACTGCCGGTTCTACAGTCATACAGATCGACAAGACCTATATGTACCATAACGGCACAACTTGGGTTCTTTCCGCCACACTGCCCGTTGTCTATGAAGTAGGCGTGCTGCAGACCCACGAGAGCGGTATGTCCGGCAACGGTATCTACTTCAGAACCGCAGCCAATGACGCACCCTTCAACGGTGACTGGAGTTTGGAATATAAGCAGACCAGCGTAGATAACATCAAGCTGATCCGCGACGGCGTGACCACCAGCATTGGTATCGTTGACCGTCCGATGTTCGTTAGACTTAATGAGACTGACCATTATCTGAAGCTGGAAAGCTGGACCATCGGCAGCTACGGCCTGGATAGCTCCGATCCGATCACTACCGATGATGTGATCATCGTCGAAGGCGACTTCTCCTATGCTGCTGAGAATGTGACCCTGAACATCGCACAGACCTATATTTATCACGATGGCGTTAGCTGGGTGTTCTCCGCTACCGAGCCCGTACCGGCTACTGTAGTTTCCGGCGGCAATATGTCCGAGCATGAAGACGGCTGGGATGCAGCAGGTGAGATCTTTGTTTCTCTGGCTGAAAACGAGCTTCCCGTAGATGAAAATGCGGAAGTGGAGTATACCGCCCAGTCCGGTGTGATCAAGCTGGTCCGGGGCGAAAATACCTCCGAGCTGACCGGTACGATCGTAAAATACGGCGAGACCGATTATTATATGGTTCTTGACGGAGATGCCCTGCCTCTGCAGAATAACGATTACCTGATCGTTGAGGGCGACTTTGCCAACGAGAGCAACGGCTATACCCTGAATGTTGCCAAGACCTATATTCTGGTGGATGGCGAAAACCTGGTATACTCTCTGACTGAGCCTGAAATTGTAAACAAATATGCAGTCACCGGCTTGGCAAACCACAGTTCCGGCTGGAATATTAACGCTGAAACCGGCGGTGTCGGTCTGTATATTCAGCACGATGCCCATACTGCAACCTACAATTCCGATTGGTCCGTGGAATACACGCCTGTTTCCACCGATGCGATCAAGCTAATCCGGAACGGCGAGACCTGCGATGTTGCAGCCCCCGGCAACGGCACACTGGTGGTTCTCAGCGCGACCGAGATGTACCTGAAGCTGGAAAGCTGGACCATTACCGGTGAGAAGCTGCCTCTGGTTGACGGCGATCAGCTGATCATTGAAGGCGAATTCAAGCACGATGCCAGCGGTGATGTGCTGGTAATTGAGAAAACCACAGTAGTGGTCGCCAATGGCGGTCTGGGCATTAACGCAATTTCTGTTGGCACGCTCGGCACCCATACCGGTGGTGCAGGCGGCGACGGCGTTCATGTTACTATGGCGGAAAGCAACGCTGCTTACAATGCAGACTGGAGTCTGGAGTATGCGCCTCTGACTGCTGATGCCTACCGTGTGATCCGTGACGGCGTGGAGACCAATATCGGTCAGGTTGGCCGTGGCACTCTGGTGAAGTTCAGCGCAACAGAAGGCTATATCAAGCATTCCGGCTGGTGTGTCAATGACTTCACAGCACAGACCACCGATATCTTTATTATTGAAGGTTTCTGGAAGCATACTGCCGGTTCTACAGTCATACAGATCGACAAGACCTATATGTACCATAACGGCACAACTTGGGTTCTTTCCGCCACACTGCCCGTTGTCTATGAAGTAGGCGTGCTGCAGACCCACGAGAGCGGTATGTCCGGCAACGGTATCTACTTCAGAACCGCAGCCAATGACGCACCCTTCAACGGTGACTGGAGTTTGGAATATAAGCAGACCAGCGTAGATAACATCAAGCTGATCCGTGACGGCGTGACCACCAGCATTGGTATCGTTGACCGCCCGATGTTCGTCAGAATCAACGAGACTGACCATTATCTGAAGCTGGAAGCCTGGACCATCGGTGATTACGCACCTATTACCACCGACGATATGCTGATCATCGAGGGCGACTTCTCCTATGCTGCTGAGAATGTGACCCTGAACATCGAAAAGAGCTACATCTACTATGACGGATCTGCCTGGGTTTGCTCTGAGGAAGAGCCCAGCACCATCCCCAGCGCAGGCATCCTGTCTGCCCACAGCAATGGCGGTTCCGCCACCGGCTTATACGCCACTGGTGCAGCCAATGACGCGCCCTACGACTGGGCAGCAGAATATGCGCCCAGCAGCGCGGACTGCATCAAGCTCATTCGTAACGGTGAGACCTACTCTGCTGCCAACACCGGCGCAGGTACCGTGGTCAAGTTCGATACGACCGGTTACTATGTAAAGTTTGAAAGCTGGATGAATGACAACTACCCCCTGCAGGAAGGCGATATCATCATTATTGAGGGTCTCTTTGTCGGTACCAGCAACTATGCCGAGGCAGAAGGTGTTAAGCTGAATATCGACAAGACATACATTGTCTATAACGGAAGCAGCTTTGTTTTCTCCGCAACGGATCCCAGAATCATCAATGTTGGTGCTATGTACGCACAGGGCGGCACCAACTGGAGCGGCAATGTTGGAATCAACTTTGCTGTGGATGCCGATGCTGTGCCTTACAACGCTGACTGGAGCGTGGAATATGTTCCTACCTCCAATGAAGCAATCAAGCTGATCCGTAACGGTCAGACTGTGAATATTGCCAACACCGGCGCAGGCACCATCGTGAAGCTCAGTGAGGATAACTGCTATCTGAAGCTGGAGCAGTGGATGATCGGTGATATTTATCCCATCACTGAAGGCGATGTACTCATCGTTGAGGGCGAATTCAAGCAGAAGAATGGCGACTACGCAATGGTGATCGATAAGACCTATATCATTATCGGCAATGTGGAAAATGATGAAGTGACCTTCACCACCGAGTATGCTGAAACCGACTTTGGTACAGTGGTTCTGCCCACCTCCACCAAGAAGGTGAATATCGGTATGTGGAACGGCTCTTATCACGAATTCAAGGATAAGCAGCTGCAGGAGCTGCAGGCTGCCGGTATTACCAAGATCATGGGCATCAATACCCAGTGGATCGGCAATGACACGGATGGAGATGGAAGCATTTCTGACGCGGAAGTTATAAGCTGGCTGGATCGCGTATACAGCTATGGCATTTCCGTCATCATCGATCTGCGTGACTGGGACGGCACTACCGTACCCGGCTATGCAAGCCACCCCGGTGTGATGGGCTTCCTGATGTACGATGAACCCAGCGCGGATGTGTTTGATGATCTGGCAACCTTGAAGACACAGTTTGATGCAGTTATGCCTGCAGGCAAGCTGTTCTATGTGAACCTGTTCCCCGAGTGCGCTGCAAACTCCTCTTTGGGCATTGAAACCAACTGGTGGGATAGCATCTTCGGCGGTGACAACCCGGATTATGACGAAGACTACGTCACGCCGTTCCTGGATGCACTGAATATTGAAGTCCTGTCCTGGGATAACTATTCTCTGCTCAACGGAGGTGGCATCCGTATCGAGTACTTCCATAACTTCGAGGTTATGGCTGCCAAGAATAAGACCCTGTGGTACACCATGCTCTCCGCCGGTCACAACACGACAGCCGGCAACACCTACGCAACACCTACTGCAGAAGAGCTGCGTTGGCAGATGGCTGTGGCTATGACCTACGGTGTCCAGAACATCGACCACTATGTCTATGTCTCTCACGAGGAGGACTACAGTTGTATGGTCGAGTATGAGACCTGGGAGCCCACCGATCTGTACTACGATATTAAGGATGTGGACAACGAGGTTCTGGCTTGGGATCACATTTACACCGCATACGATTGGCAGGGCGTGGGCGTATACGATGCCGGCTCTACCAACACCATGCTCTCTGTGCTGGAGAACAAGCTGAACCTGCCCGATTACGGTGTAACCGTCACTTCCTCCACTCAGGATCTGCTGGTTGGTGTGTTTGAAAATGACGGCAACAAGGCCTATATGGTCACCAACGCCGGTTCTGCAGGCAGCACCACCGTCGGCGACGGCAAGGACTTCACTACCGCAGATGCTACCGTGACCCTGACCCTTGCTGATGGCGATTACAAGTGTGTTGCCATCATTGACAACGGTGAGATCTCCTATGTTGCTGTTGAAAACAACACCGTGACCCTGAATGTTCAGGCTTACGAAGGCGTCTTCGTCATCCCTGTTCTGAACTGATCTTTTCCTTTTGAAAAGAGAGTGATTTACCCCTATATGGCTTGCGGGCTAAGCCCGCAAGCCCTCCCAGGAGAATAACCTGCTATCAACAGATTTCATAATTAAATGAAATCTGATGATATCCCCTATATTGTATCTTGTGACGCTTGGTGGGTTTTTAGCTTAATAAGATAAAAAAGGGGACACCGGCTGCCTGGTAACGCAATCAGGCAGCCGGTGTGTTTTTTTAAGGTTGTTATGCTCCCGCAACGGGCGCTGTTTCCTCTTGAAAAAATGATAACTGTACATTATAATACTATTATTCTGCTGACAGTCAGTAACCGCAAGCTTTTCGGTCCTCACCATACAGCGGCAGATGAAGCGCCGGAAAATACAGGTCCCTACACCCTCAAATTGCCGGGCTCCTGAAAAACGGCGAAAGTAACCAATACAGAGCAAGCTACGCCTTAGTACCTGTAGCGATTTATTGAACCCCGGAAGGAGAAAAATATATGCAGTGGAAAATTGCCTATGCCCATCACGAACAGGCTTGCCAAAAGCAGCTTTGTACGATCCGGGATATTGAGCAGTCCGGTTTTGATA